>NZ_BJLL01000008.1:0-72175 GCF_007996925.1 Enterococcus sp. NBRC 3427
CCTGATACACCAACACAACTGACCCTTTCATCTGCCACGTCAATACATGTTTCTCTCGAATTTTATCTATCCATTTTTATTTTATCGCAACTATCAAGGCTTCTATTCCTATTATTTCTTTTTAAAGAAAAGATAGTTCATGACTCATGGGAATCGCTGGATTTGTAAAAAAAGGTTGTGAAATCAGCGCCTTGGCTTAAGTATTAGAAAAGCAAAACAGCAAAATATAAGGAGCTATTTTACCGTTTTTTGAACTAATACCAAAGGGTAGCTGATTGCACAACGTGTCTTTTTATAGTATAAAATTTTAGACAAATATATGATATAAAAATAAATTTCGCAAAAAAACTTAACAACTTTCGAAAACTTTCGTCACAAAATATTCACAACTAATGACTATTATATAAGCATACCAACAAACAACCCTAACAACACTTTTTCATTTTTAACTCCTTATCCTGCTAGCTCCCCGGCTAGCAGGACCTTTTTTTATCAAAAAAACTTGTCCCATACAATCGATTCAACTAATCAACCGAATGCTGTCATGCTGTGTTACTCATCGTAAAACGTTTCGTTTTATCGATATCCGCTTAAAGCATTCGGTTATTTTTGATTAGTAATGATTGATGGTACAAGCTCATACGTGCTTTTCTATCTGGTATAAATTATTTTGATAACCGTTCCTGTTCTCCTGCTGGCGAAAGGATTGTTATTTTTTCAATTTGTTCTACGGGAACCATGCGGATCTGCTGCTCTTCGTTTTGTAGGCGGATCATTACTCGGTCTTTTTCGACCGTTTTTATCGCCACCCAACCTGAGATTGTTTCATACTTGCTACTCAAACGATTCGCTCTTACTTGTAAGATAACTAAACTATGTTCAGTCGCAGCTTTTTGTAGCTCAAGAATAAACTTTCCTTGCAATCGTACATTCTTAGCATGTTCTTCAGTGTCATTTACAAAAGAATCAAAAAGTTGATACGAGGTATGAGTAACTAACTTCGTAAGCTTCTTCATTGGTGATACTGTCTCTTCGTTCATCGAATGCACTCCTCCTTTAGCTAAGAAAGTGTTACTTAATTAATCTTATTTTACCTTACATTTTACAAAAAAACAAGGAAATGCTCTAACGTCTCCCAAAAAAGAAAGCGCTAATTTTAGAAACTGTTTGTTATTTTATTTTCATCCATCCAAATGTCCCACCAATGATCTAACCCTTCTGTGATCAATTGATATGTCTCATCAAAGTTATTGGTATAGTATGGATCGGGAACATTTTCTTTTTCTTTTCCAGGGATGCTACTTAAAAACAAATGGATTTTTTCCTGTGCTGAGCGTGGTGCTCTTCTTTTCAGTTCTTCTACATTTTCTTGATCCATGCCAATGATCCAATCAAAAGTTTCAAAATCGTGGGGTGTGATTTGACGAGCAACCATATTCGTCATATCTACATTTTCTTGGTTTAATATTTTTTTCGTTCCAGGGTGCGGTGTCTTTCCAACTTCATACGTACTTGTAGCAGCAGAATCCACAAAAAATTCTGCTTCCTTTCCTTCTGATGCTATTCGTTTCTTCAACAAGCCTTCTGCCATTGGTGAACGGCAAATATTTCCCAAACAAACAAATAAAATTTTTGTCATTTTCCCATCTCCTTTTAACGATCATGGATTTTTCAACAAAAGATTGTTTCTATTACTGTTCTTCCAACTCTTCTTTTGCATAAAGACGATAAGAATATAATTCCGTATCCTTGGCTAAACGGAAAAGCTGCATAGCGATTTCCATCGGTGTTTCTTCATATTCATTCGTGATCCAATTGACTAACACGCCGCTGCAACCGTAAGAAAAAAAACGAGCATAAAATAGTTTATCTTTTGCAGAAAGCTGCCTTTCTTCATCCATTTGCTCAAAAATCTTGATAAAAGATTTTTGGATTAGTTGAGAGAATTCTTTTTGTAAAATTTCTTGGTCAGAAAGCACAGTATTTGCGTAAAACTCTTTCTTTTCAGCAATTGCTTTCAGCATTTTCAATGCTTGCTCTTCCCAATTATCAAGAGTAAGACATTGCGGGTCTAAATAATGCAAGGCATCCTCACAATAGACCCAACGAAGCAAATCGTATTTATCTGTAAAATGATAATAAAATGTTTGACGATTGATTTTTGCTTCATTTGCGATTTTTTGGACGCTGATTTTTCGAAAAGATTGTGTTTGGCACAAATCAATCAATACGTTTTTGATCAATTGTTTCGTACGTGTTGTATCACTCATTCATTTTCCTCCAATCTAAAAGCAAAAATCACATATGATAGTCGTAGCCGAAATGTTCATAAGCATAAGCCGTAGCCATTCGCCCTCTAGGTGTACGCTTTAGAAATCCTTTTTGGATCAAGTACGGTTCATACATATCTTCGACTGTTTCTCGTTCTTCTCCTATATTTACGGAAAGCGTGCTTAATCCTACGGGTCCGCCGCCATATAATTCGATCATCGTCCGTAACAATTTCTGGTCAACATAATCCAAACCAGCTTGATCGACTTGTAGTAAAGTAAGTGCCTGATCTGCTATAGGACGATCGATTTTCCCATCTCCTTGAACTTGCGCAAAATCACGAACCCGTTTGAGTAAGCGATTCGCGATTCTAGGCGTTCCTCGCGATCGGCGAGCAATTTCCAATGCCCCTTCTTCAATAATCTCTGTTTGAAAAATATCCGAAGAACGTAAAACGATCTCCTGCAGTTCCTGTTCGTCATAATATTCCATATGTGAAATGATGCCAAATCGATCGCGTAAAGGTGCAGAAAGCATACCTGCTCGCGTCGTCGCCCCAATCAAAGTAAAGGGAGGAAGAGGGAAATGGACCGGATGTGCGGTTGGTCCTTGTCCTACCATGATGTCTACATAAAAATCTTCCATGGCCGAATAAAGCATCTCTTCTACTACTCTAGGCAATCGATGGATCTCATCGATAAATAGGACATCCCCTGCTTCCAGTTCATTCAAGATCGCTACTAAATCACCCGGACGTTCGATAGCGGGGCCGCTTGTCGTACGAATGTTCACGTTCATCTCATTAGCAATGACCATAGCCATCGTCGTTTTCCCTAATCCAGGAGGCCCATACAACAGAACATGATCTAATGGTTCTTCCCGATTTCTGGCAGCTTCGATGTAGATCTGAAGTTCTTGTTTGACTTTTCTCTGCCCGATATACTGAGAAAGCAGCTGCGGACGAAGAGATTTTTCCAAACTCAGTTCATTTTCGCCAGTTTCTGGTGATAACAAGTATTCATCTGTCATTTGGTCTCCTCCTTATTTTTTCATCATCAGCTTGAGTGCTTGGCGTAAATACTCATCCGTTGTCTGATTATCGACTTCTTTTAATTGTTTTTCTACACGTTTGATTTCTCTATCACTGTAACCAAGAGCTGAGAGAGCCTCCATTGCTTCAGATAGAGCGGTAGCGTCTTTTGTATTTGCTTCATCGAATAGACTGAAGGGCGTATCGATACTCAGCTCACCAAATTTTCCTTTTAGATCCAAGATCATTTGTTGCGCCGTCTTCTTCCCTACCCCTGGAAATTTTGTCAAATAAGTGACGTCACTGGATTCCACTGCTTGGATCAAACCGGAGTGGTCTTCACTTGCCATGATCGCAAGAGCACTTTTTGGTCCGATTCCTGAAACACTGACTAATCGCAAAAACAGTTGTTTTTCTTCTAAAGAATCAAATCCATACAAAAGATGCGCATCTTCGCGGATCACCTGATGGACATAAATTTTTATTTTTTGATTTAGTTTGCTGCTGTAGCGGTAAGGATTTCCTAGTGCGATCTGGTAGCCGATACCATTGGTTTCTACTACTATGTAATAGGGGTTGATAAAGGTAACCACACCTGTCAGATATTCATACATATTCTAGTCCTCTTTCTTTTGCACACATACGTTCCCTTTATTGTAGCACATTTCCCCTTGTGAAAAAAGGAGTCTGGGGAGCGTTTCTTTCAAATAGCAATCGCTTGAATAAAAAAGAGCGGACGATCGAGTGAAGCCCCGTATTGTACCGCTCTTTTTGTATTTTCATTATTCTACCAGTGATTTGTATTCGCCATAACCGAGTTCATCCATCTTTTCATAGGGAATGAATTTTAGTGAGGCAGAATTGATGCAGTAACGCAGACCGCCTTTATCTACTGGGCCATCGGTAAATACATGTCCAAGATGAGAGTTTGCTTCTTTGCTTCGAACTTCTATTCGATGCATGCCATGAGAAAAATCGGCTTTTTCGCGTACTTGTCTTTTCGCTATTGGTTTGCTGAATGATGGCCAGCCACAACCAGCGTCATATTTTTCCGCAGAGCTAAATAACGGTTCGCCGCTGACGATATCGACGTAGATCCCTTTTTCGTAAAAATCATCGTATTTTCCGGTAAATGGACGTTCTGTTGCATTTTCTTGTGTGACTGCATAAGCCATCGGTGATAATTTTTCTTTCAGTTCTTCTTTTTCTGGTCTTGTTGGTTTATCCATTAAAAATGCCCCCTTTGTGATCCTATCATAGCGCCAAAGCAGACAGATGCCAACAATTTGCTTTCTTTCGAATCATTTACACTTTTCGGCGCCGGGCAAACTCAACGAAACGGAATTTATCTAATCGGTGTACCGACTCAGAATACTCAAAACAGCGGGTATCTTCCAAATGAACAAGACTTCTGACGACTACTGCGTAAGTATCATCGTGAAGATCCATCGTTGTTTTCACGATATCTGTTACTTCTTCTACTGTGATTTCCTTTTGTGCGTAAGCAATCGTTAAAGAAAGCTCATTTTCAAAATATTCATAGATCGATCCTTGTGCTTGTACTGGGGTTAAATGAGGAACGATCTCCTTTAATAGATAATCAGTATCTAATATAACCACTTCGCCGTCGATTTTTCTTTCGCGTATCAAATGCCAGACAGGTGCACCAATCTCCCAGCCAGTAATCTCATTCAGTGCTTTTGTTACTTCCGTTTCTTTTAACGTATGAACAATCGTTTCACTTGGAATACGTTGGGTTTCCTGTAGCTCTTTATAGCTTGTCAGTCCAGAAATAGGAAAATCAAAGCGGTTTCGATCTAGTACGATCGACCCTTTTCCTTGTTTTTTTTGAATATATCCTTCCGTCGTCAAAAGATTCAGTGCTTTTCTAATTGTTTCTCGTGAAACACCGTAGATTTTGATCAATTGGTTCTCACTAGGCAAAAGCGAATGCGGAGGATATTCTTTCGCTAAAATTTTCTGTTCCAAATCTAAAAAAATTTCATTGAACTTGTTCATGTTTTTTCCCTCACTCGTTCTTCCATCATTTCTTCACTATACTACAGCTCTTTTTGTATTTCAATGTTCCTCTTTTTAAGAAAAGCTTATTTTATGCTTTTTAAAACGATATCATTTTTCTGGATGTTTTTGAATAAAACGCTTGCAATTCTTCCTAAAAAAAAGTATAGTAAACGAAGAAGCAACTTGCATAGACAAGTTAAAAGAAAGGGGGTTATTGATATGGCAAAGTATCAAGCAGACGCCGAGAAACTGCTACATGATATCGGCGGAAAAGAAAATATTGCTGCAGTTAGTCATTGTGCAACTCGTATGCGTTTTGTCCTAAATGATCCTGGAAAAGCAGATCAAAAAGCAATCGAAGATATTCCTAGCGTGAAAGGGATGTTCACGAATGCTGGGCAGTTCCAAGTCATCATAGGAAACGATGTTTCTACTTTTTATAACGACTTCGTTGCAGTATCCGGAGTTGAAGGGGTTTCCAAAGAACAAGGAAAAGCAGCAGCAAAACAAAACCTTCATCCCGTACAACGCGCCATTGCCGTCTTGGCAGAAATCTTTACACCACTGATTCCTGCAATTATCGTCGGCGGATTGATCCTTGGGTTCAGAAATGTACTTGAAGGTATCCAGTTTGAAAGCCTTGGTGGAACGATCGTTGAACACTCGCAATTTTGGAATGGCGTCAATGCCTTTTTATGGCTGCCAGGTGAAGCAATTTTCCATTTTCTTCCAGTAGGTATCACTTGGAGTATTGCGAAAAAGATGGGTACTACACAAATATTAGGAATCGTTTTAGGAATTACATTAGTTTCTCCGCAATTATTAAATGCTTATGGTGTAGCTTCCACAGCCGCAGCAGATATTCCATTTTGGGATTTTGGTTTTGCTCAAGTCCAAATGATTGGTTATCAAGCACAAGTTATTCCAGCCATGCTGGCAGGGTTTATGTTAGCGTATCTAGAGATTTTCTTCCGCAAATATATCCCTCAGTCGATTTCAATGATCTTTGTTCCATTGTTTTCATTGTTACCAACTGTTTTAGCTGCTCACGTTATTTTAGGTCCTATCGGATGGACAGTCGGAAGCTGGATTTCAACTATCGTAAATACCGGGTTGACGTCTTCTATCAGCTGGTTGTTTAGTGCTGTATTCGGGTTCCTGTATGCACCTTTAGTAATTACTGGTCTCCACCATATGACCAATGCGATTGATATGCAGCTGATTGCAGATTTCGGATCAACAAATTTATGGCCGATGATTGCTTTATCAAATATCGCCCAAGGCTCTGCAGTCTTAGCCATCGTCTTCTTGCATCGTGGGAACAAAAAAGAAGAACAAATCTCGATTCCAGCAATGATTTCTTGTTACTTAGGCGTAACTGAACCTGCGATGTTCGGAATCAATTTGAAATACGTCTATCCTTTCGTCGCAGCAATGGTCGGTTCTGGATTAGCTGGCATGTTTGCCAACTTGATGGATGTTCGAGCAAACGCGATCGGAGTAGGTGGTTTGCCAGGAATACTAGCTATCCAAGCAGAAACATGGGTACCTTTCATCATCGCCATGATCATCGCTATCATCATTCCATTTGGCTTGACGATCGTCTTTAGACGTCAGGGAATCTTGAATAAGATTGATCCTGCTGTTCCTGAAAATGCTGCTGATGTACAGCTTCAAACAGCGAATGGTGCAACAGCAACGCCACAGTCTTTCGAACCTGTTTCAGCAACTGGTACGGCAGTTGCAACAAAAGAAACATTATTCGCAGTGGCTGCTGGGAACATCAAGGAAATTACTGAAGTAAATGACCCAGTTTTCTCACAAAAAATGATGGGTGACGGTTATGCTGTCGAACCGTCAAACGGCAAAGTCTATGCACCAGTAAATGGTAAAGTAACGAGTGTTTTTGAAACAAAACATGCCATTGGTATTCTTTCTGATGAGGGGCTGGAAGTACTTGTTCACATGGGATTAGATACCGTTGAACTAAAAGGCGTTCCTTTCACTGTATTCGTGAAAGAAGGAGATCTTGTCACACCAGAAACTCTGATTGCTGAAATGGAATTGCCAGAAATCGAACAAGCTGGTAAGAAAACTGACATTATTGTTGCTTTAACTAATAACGAAAAAGTTGCTGGTCTATCCCTTGACCAATCAGGACTTGTTCGCCCAGGCGAAGCAGTCGGTAACGCTGAAGTAAAATCTTAGTCAGAGTAGATAAGTAATCTTTTCAATAAAAAAGACGGGCTATCATGGATTTTCAATCGAAAATCAGATAGTCCGCTTTTTTTGTTTAATTGAATGTTTTCAGTGCCTGATTGACAGCACCAATTGGAAACCCTACGATACTGTAGTAATCTCCAGAGATTTCTTTGACGAATACACTTGCAGCATTTTGGATGCCGTATGCCCCTGCTTTATCCGCATAGTCTCCCGTCTCCAAGTAACGATTGATTTCTTCATCTGTCAGTGGATAAAAAGTGACATGTGCTTCTGCTAGTATTCGTTCTTCTCGCTCCTTTGTTTTTAAAACAACTGCTGTGTATACAGTATGTGTTTCCCCACTTAATTTTTTCAACATGACTTCAGCCTCAGCCATATCTTCTGGTTTACCCATGATCTCCTGGTTGAGAACAACAGTCGTGTCGCTAACAATCACTAAGCTGTCTTTCTTTTCTTTTTGTTCCCAAACAGTTCGTGCTTTTTCTTCAGCCATTCTGCGTACATAATCGACTGGCAGTTCGTCTGGAAATGGCGTTTCATCAATATCAGCAGGTTCGATCTCGAATTCTGAAACGATGTGAGCCAATAACTCTTTTCTTCTTGGTGATTGAGATGCTAGTATAATCTTCATGTTTCCCTCTTCTCTCTGACTTAATGCGGGTCTTGGATCCGTTTGAACATTCTTTCCATATCCGAGTTGGTAAAGTGAATCAATACTGGGCGGCCATGGGGACAATTGAACGGATTTTCGCATTGTGCTAAATCTTTCAGCAGCACACGTGCTTGTGCTTCATTCAAATAATGGTTGGCTTTGATCGATCGTTTACAGCTCATCATGATTGCTGTTGCTTCACGGAATTTTTTTACGCTCACACTTCCTGTCGTCAGTAGCATGTCGATCATCTCGCGAATAATCGATTCTTCTTCACCATTGGGATACCAAGTGGGATGGGCCCGTACAATAAAGCTGTTTTGACCAAATTCTTCTAAATAAATCCCTGCATCTTCTAGCAAATGCTTTTGCTCTTTTAGTTTCAAAGCATCACTGTTTGGATAGTCCAACACAAATGGAACAAGCAATTCTTGCAAATCATCAGATACTTCCCCAATTTTTTCCCGGAAATATTCATATTTGATACGCTCTTGAGCAGCATGCTGATCGATGATGTACAATCCTTCGCTACTTTGGGCAAAAAGATACGTTCCGTGCATCTGTCCAAAATATTCCAATTGAGGAAAACGTTGAACTGGTTTTTCCGTTTCTAGTTTCTTGATCGCTTGTTCTAATGTTTTGTCGTTTCCTTGAGTGAAATCAAATTCAGGGTGGAGTGTCAATTCTTCCTCGTAAATCTGTTCATCCTCTTCCAAGGATATATCTAGTTGTTCTTTATTTATTTCTTCCGTGTTATCCACAGTAGGAATTTCTTTCTTTTCAGATTTTTCCACTGTTTTTTCTACAAAGTTATCAACATTTTCACCAAACTTATCCACCGTTTTCGCTGTTTTTTCTGGATAACTGGTGTTTTCTTCAGAAAAACCAGAAAAGTTTTCAACATTTTCCACAGACTTATCAACAGATCTGTCAACAAATGTGCTCTTTGGTTCTTCTACAAAAAAGGTTCCTGTCTCTCGGTCAAAATTCAAACTACTTGGCTTTTTAGGTTTTTCTTCTTCAAAAGCGTAGGACAAATCGATTTCGATTTGTTCCGTTTTAGGCTGATCTGGTACTTTTTTCTTGAACCGTAGATTATCCGCGGCACTTGGGATCAGGTTTTCTTGGGACAATGCTTGTTGAATGGCGTTACTAATTAGCTCTGTTAGTTCTTTTTCCTTCGACAACCGGACTTCCTGCTTCGTCGGATGGACATTTACATCGACTAAAAGCGGGTCCATCTTGATTTCCAATATAGCAATAGGAAAACGGCCGACCATTAATTTTGATCCATAACCTGCAACGATTGCTTTATTTAAGGAAAAATTCTTGATAAAACGTCCATTGATGATCGTCGATAAGTAATTCCGACTGGCACGAGTCACCTCTGGCAATGAAACATAACCAAATAACTCAAAATCTAGATCTTTTCCTTCGATTTTCAACATTTTTTTAGCGGTAGATAACCCGTAGATTCCCGCAATCGTTTGCTTCAGATCGCCATTTCCAGCAGTTGCCAACATTTTGTTTCCATCATGTACTAAACGAAAAGCAATTGTTGGGTGACTTAATGCCAGACGATTGACGATGTCCCCGATGTTTGCTAATTCTGTGTGCAGTGTTTTCACGTATTTCAAGCGGGCTGGTGTATTGAAGAATAGGTTGCTGACGGTAATCTTCGTTCCTTGACGCAGAGGTGCTGGCCGATGCTCCATGACCTCGCCGCCTTTGAGCGAAAGATAAGTACCTTGGTTTTCTTCCTGATTCGCCGTTTCCAGAGTCATTTCAGAAACAGAGGCAATACTTGGCAAAGCTTCCCCTCGAAAGCCTAGCGTTCGTATGCGAAAAAGATCGTCGCGATTATGGATCTTACTTGTCGCATGCCGCTTGAAGGCATTCTCTACGTCGTCTGCCAAAATGCCTTCTCCGTTATCAATCACTTGGATCGTCCGCAGTCCCGCTTCTTCAACTAAGATATCAATCTGAGTACTACCGGCGTCAATTGCATTTTCCACTAATTCTTTCACGACGGAAGCTGGTCGTTCCACTACTTCTCCCGCAGCGATCTGATTAGCTAAACGTTCAGATAATTCTTGGATTTTGGCCATCGATATCCGCCTTCTTCCTACAGTTGTTTTTGTAATTCATATAATGTGTTTAGTGCATCCATTGGCGTCATTTCTAGTAAATTTATTTGCTTCAGTGATTCAATGACTTCTGTTTCATTTTCGGATAATTCACCGAATAAAGAAAGTTGTTGGTTTTCTTCTTTGACACTGTCTTGTATAGGGTCTTGGTTTACTTTTTCTGCAGGTGGTTTTATTTGCTCCTGTTTGGCTGTTTTAGTCTTCTCTTCTATTTCAGCTGGAACAGTATGGTGTCCGTTATCGCCATTTTCTAGCGTATGCAGAATATCTGCTGCTCGCTCTAGTAGATTGGCAGGCAACCCTGCGATTTTTGCCACATGTATACCATAGCTTTTATCCGCAGGTCCATCCATCATTTCATGCAAGAAGACAACTTCTCCGTCTTTTTCAACAGCTCCAACATGGACATTTTTAAGCTGCGGAAGTTCTTTTTCAAGTACCGTCAGTTCATGATAATGGGTAGAAAAGAGTGTTTTTGCTTGTACATGACGATGGATATATTCGATGATTGCTTGGGCCAACGCCATTCCGTCATAGGTTGCTGTTCCTCGCCCGAGTTCGTCAAACAAAATCAAACTGTTTGGCGTAGCATAACGCAGGGCTTGATTGGCTTCCATCATCTCTACCATAAAAGTACTTTGTCCAGCAATTAAGTCGTCACTTGCACCAATTCGGGTAAAAATCCGATCAAAAATAGGTAAAACTGCTTGTTTTGCCGGAACGAAACAGCCCATTTGCGCCATCAGAACAGTTAATGCCAACTGGCGCATATACGTACTTTTACCAGACATATTCGGTCCTGTAATCAGTAAGATCATTTCGTCTTCTGCCATTTCTACGCTGTTAGGGATATATTCCTGATGTCCTAATACTTTTTCTACTACAGGATGTCGTCCGTCTTTGATCAGAAGCTGATGCTTGTCACTGACAAGTTCTGGCCGAACATACTGATAGCGTTCGCTGATCGTTGCAAAACTTTGTAGCACATCTGCTGTGCTGATTGCTTTTGCAAGTACTTGTAGCGGCTGGATAGCCTTTTTGACTTCTTCTCTCACAGCTAAAAACAACTGATATTCTAAATCAACAGATTTTTCTTCTGCTTCGAGGATTTGTGTCTCCAATTCTTTTAGTTCTGGCGTGATGAAACGCTCTGCATTTGCTAAGGTTTGTTTTCGTTCATACTTCTCCAGTTCTGCATTTCCAAGATTTGCTTTTGTGATTTCTATATAATAACCGAAAACGCGGTTAAATCCGATTTTTAAGTTCTTGATTCCTGTTTCTTGACGCTCTTTTGCTTCAAGTTCTGCTAGCCACTTCTTTCCGTTTCTCATAGCAGAACGGTACGTATCGAGCTGCTCATTGAATCCATCTTTGATGATGTTTCCTTCCGTTATTTGTAACGGCGGATCATCTTGGATAGCTTGGTCGATCAATTGGACGAGATGGTCCATCGGTTGCATTTCTGAAAGCAGGCTTTGCCATTGACCTTGATCGATTCCTTCAATCAACCCTCTGATCATTGGCACTTGTTCTAAAGAAGTTTTCAACTGGATCAAGTCTCGCCCATTGACATTACCGAAAGCTACTCGACCTGCTAGGCGTTCCAGATCATAGACTTTCGTTAATGCTGACTGCAAATCGATACGTTCAAAATAACTGTCTAGCAAAGAAGCGACCATTTCTTGTCTTGCTTTAATTTGTTTTGCCTGGATAAGCGGACGGTCTAGCCATTGTTTTAATAAGCGGCCACCCATTGCTGTTTTTGTTTCATCTAACAACCATAGAAGAGTGCCGTGCTTTTTCCCAGTCCGAATAGATTGGCTTAATTCTAGGTTAAATTTTGAATAATAATCCATTTTCAAAAAATGATCTGGTTGGTATTCTACTGCTTTTTGGATATGAGCTAAACTCCGCTTTTGTGTCACCGATAAATAAGTCAATAGTTTGCCGGTTGCTTCTTTTTCCAGCGGATCGACTAGTTCGCTTGTCAAAAAGCTAAATTCCGCGTTTTCTTCCATCTCATTTTGTTGAGAAAAGACTAGCCCTAAACGCCCGCTTAGCTGTTCACGAAGGGTATCAGTGATCTCACTGCCTAATACGAGTTCTTTTGTCTGCAATGCAGAGGCTTCATTTAAAACAGCTTCTTCATCATGCAACCGGGCCGTCTTCAATTCTCCCGTACTTAGATCGGCATAAGCAAAGCCAAATTCATTTCCTTGGCTAACTACAGCTGTTAAAAAATTGTTGTCTTTTGCCGACAATCCTTTGCTGTCCATGACTGTACCAGGAGTGACTAGCTGGATCACTTCGCGCTTGACCATCCCTTTAGTCGTCTTTGGATCTTCTACCTGCTCGCAAATCGCTACTTTATAGCCTTTTTCAATCAAGGCATCGATATATCCTTGTGCTGCATGGTGAGGGACACCGCACATAGGAATAGGTTCTTCTGCATTTCGATTTCTGCTCGTCAACGTTAATTCCAAAAGCTGTGATGCCTTGATCGCATCTTCATAAAATAATTCATAAAAGTCTCCTAAACGATAGAACAAAAAAGCATCTTGGTATTGTGCCTTGATGCTTAGATATTGTTCCATCATAGGAGTGTTTTTAGTTTTTTGAGGCATGTTTTTCCTCCTCTATTTGTCCATTGATTTCTTCTTGTATCATCGTTGTTAAATGATGAAGCAGATCATCTGCTTCCAACAGCTGTTCTCTATAAGCTACAACAAGCGGATGCTGATCAAATTCTTTCATGAATTGATCTGCTCGCTTGATTGCTTCTTGTTCTGCTGCTGGTTTGTCATAGTGGGCAAAATGAACAGCTTCTTTTTGCGCTTGTTTGATTTTCTCTCTCAACTCAGCTAAATACTGGTTTTGCTGGATCTTTTCTTCAAGTTCTTTGTAGCGAATGATCGTTTCATTTTCTCTTAAAAGTTTTGTCAGTTTCCTTACTTCTTTTTGAATTTCCGGCTCCTGCTGCAAAAAACTGCCTCTCTTTCTACTCCATGAACGGTCGATCCTCATTGATTTGAATCAGCTGGATTTCTTTTGCATGACCTGTCGTATCATCCAATTCTAAGATACAGCCGCTTAAAATCGATCGGCCTTGTTCGACAACTTCAAAACGTTTTGGTAATGCGGTCAGAAACTTTTCGATCACAGGTTCTCTGCGCATACCCAAAATACCATCATAGGGTCCTGTCATCCCAACGTCTGTCAGATACGCTGTGCCTTTTGGCAAAATTCGCGCATCATTTGTCTGGACATGTGTATGTGTACCGACCACTGCTGAAACTTTCCCATCTAAAAACCAGCCCATCGCTTGTTTTTCACTTGTTGTCTCTCCATGAAAATCTACAAAAATGATTGGCGTACGTTTCCTAGCTTCTTCTACTAGTTCCTTCATTTTACGAAAAGGATCATCCAAGTCCACCATGAAAGAACGAGCTTGCATGTTGATTACTGCCAATTCGATCTGATTCACTTTGACAAAGACCATCCCTTGTCCAGGCGTCCCTTCCGGAAAATTTGCCGGCCGAACCATCTTTTTGGCTTCATTTACAAACTCAAAAATCCCGCGGTTGTCCCACGTATGATTTCCCATCGTCACGACGTCTACACCGTCTTGCAAAAATTTTTTATAGATTTTTTCTGTGATTCCACGTCCAGAAGCGGCATTCTCACCATTTACGATCGTTACTTGCGGACGATACTTCTTCTTCAACCTAGGAAGATATTCAGTAATCATCTCTCGTCCCATTGAACCTACTACATCACCAATAAACAATACCCGCACACTAAATTCCTCTTCTCTTTTAACATCACTCTATATTATAGTTGTTTTCAATAAGAAAGAAAAGGTCAAACAAAAGGAACTCTTTCCTGATATTTCTTAGATTTGAAAAATAAAATAAAGAAATGGGACGGTGATAAAAGTCTTATCACCGTCCCATTTCCCGAATAAACGTTGTTCCATCTGCTGCTTCTTCAGAAATAAGCCGAAATTTTTCAAAAATTTGAGAAGCAATTTTCATAAATCTCTTCTTATTACTTGAAACTGACCACTTCTGTCACGACATCTTCCTTAAACGGTGTTCAAAAGCTTGCATCTGCGGTAATAAGCCCAGCCAAACGAAAAATAGGAGGAGCTATTTTTGTTTGGCTGGGCTTATTACTTGATGCAGAACAGCTTTTTCACAACCTCTTTTAAATCACACTTAACTCTTTCAATGCCTTCCAGATACCATCTTGATCATTTGTATCAGTGACCATCTTGGCTTCTGCTTGTACTTCTGGCACAGCATTCCCCATAGCTATTCCGATCCCTGACATACGCAACATTTCACGGTCATTTTGTCCGTCACCAAAGCTGATAATATCTTCATGCGGGATACCTACTTGTTCTGCTAAGTGTAGGATCGTCGCCGCTTTAGAACCGTTTTGGGGAACGACATCTACACTGTTCTCATGCCAGCGGACAAATCGAATCTTATCATATGAAGAGAATTTTCCGTCATATGTTTGATCGAAAAATGCTAACGCTTGATAGATTTCTTGTTCCTCTGCAAAAAACTGATCTAGTTCAGGCAAGACAGCGCCGAAAGAATGCATCGCCTCTTCCATCACCGTTACATCATTGGAAGAAGAACGTTTGATATTGTCTAAGCTGACAAAAGCTGTGTCGATCTGTTCATGATGCGCTTCCTGGACGAATGCATCTAACTGTTCGCGATCTAGTAAATTCTTATATACTTGTTCATGGTCTAAAAAACCGGCCGCTCCATTACATAAAATGTAGTTCGTAAAATCCAGATCTCGAATGACTTCTTGCGCATGGAATCGGCTCCGCCCTGTAGCAATCGTGACCAGATGACCGGCTTTGCGTAATTTTTCCAATGCTTCTCTCGTGCTATCTAAAGCTTGTTTATTTGAATCTAACAACGTTCCATCAATATCAAAAGCAAATAATTTGCGTCTCATCTCTTGTCGTCTCGCTTTCTTATAAATACTTGCTTGCCTCTCGAACAGCTAACTTGCTCAAATCTGTTGTCAGCTGACTTTTTACCCAAGCGGCATCGGTCTTACTATAATCACGCAATGCCCAACCGATTGCTTTTTGGATAAAGAATTCCTTTGTTTGACGGTCTTCGTCTATTGCTCGGATCAATAGTGCTGTGTCTGTTTGCTGTTTATAACCTAATTGCAACGTGATTGCTATTCGACGCAACCAGAAATCTTCCTTTTTTTCGAACAACTGAAAGACTTCTTTACGTTGCTCTGGATGGGCTTTACACCATGTACTGTATACTTTTCTCCAAGAATCGATGCTGTCCCACCATTCTTTTTTCTGGACTAGTGGTAACAATGTAACTATCTCTTCAAAGGTAAGACGTTTGATGTTTTTTTGGACTAAATCGATCGCCACATACTGATATTCTCTTTCGATTTGTTCATAATAATAATGAACAAAAGCTAAAACTTCAGAAACAGATAAATGTTTGCTTTCATCCAATAACGGCTGTTGCAAAAGAGCGCGTTCCGGCTTAGGTACCCCAGCAAAAGGAAAGAGATTTTTCATGTACTTTTCCATTTGTAACGCTTTTTCTTCATTTTTTGGAAAAACTAACACTTCCATGGTATTTCCTCCCTTAATGAACGACTTTTTAGTCCACATAGGATGATTTTGATTGATTCAGCCAAGCATAACCCAGTCCCATCACTAAACCGCCACCAATATAATTCCCTGCCAAAGCAAAAAACAAATTATGTAACACATTGCTGGCTGTCATTCCATCCATCTGGCCTTGAGAAGCAAAGTAAGCAAGCGTAAAGGCAGGAAAATTCGCTATCACGTGTTCATATCCTAAAAAAGCAAAAATGAAAATAATGAATACGACCGTGATTACTTTCCCAGCATCCTCTTTCATCCGCATGCTGATCAGTACAGCGGTATTGACAACGATATTCGCAAACATCCCTTCCACCAAAATCGTTGTTGCAGGTTTTGCTAGTTTTACTGCTATTGATTCTAACATAAAGTTGTCCAACGTTAAATCTTGAAATGGCGTAGTCATAGAAATAAGAAATCCACATAACATGCCGCCAATCATATTGAAAAAAATACAGGCAAATAGAATCTTGGCTGCCTTACTTAAAGCAAGTCTCTGCCGAAAAACACCCACGGTCATATAAAGCATATTCGATGTTCCTAATTCGGCGTTCATGTATAGAATCATGACCAGACCCCAGCTGAACATAAATGCGTATAAAATCTTTCCTAGACCGTGCGCGATATCTTCCCCCTTCATCGCAATCGCAAATGCCACAGCCGTTCCTAAAGTCAAAAACAAACAGGCAAGAACCGCTCGAACAGCGTAACGTGAAAAGCTGTTTTCAAAAAGGTTCGCCTTCTTTTCAATTGAAGCATCGATTTTCTCAAATAATGGTGATACCGGATTCATTGATTTTCTCCTTAAACTTCTTTCACTTTTTTTCCATTTGCACATACCTTCTCATTTTATAAAGAGAGCCTAGGTTTGTAAAGCGTTTTTACGCACTAATTATCTTGACATTCATGGATGATCTATCATATACTGTAGTTTGTGTAAAATAATGCAGCAGAAAAATAATAACTCATCCCTAGTTTGTTGCCCCGTCTCGGGTTCGATTGTGTAACCGCGGCTGCAAAGGTGAAGATTGAAGAACAAACTATATGATTATGAATTTTTCAACGGATTATTTTACTCCAAAAACTTATATTCATTGGAGGAAATTTTAATGTCTCGTTATACAGGACCATCATGGAAAATTTCTCGTCGCTTAGGCATCTCATTGTCAGGCACAGGAAAAGAATTAGCACGTCGCCCTTACGCACCAGGTCAACACGGACCTAACAGCCGTGGCAAACAATCAGAATACGGCATGCAATTAACTGAAAAACAAAAACTTCGTCACATGTACGGAATGAACGAACGTCAATTCCGTAACTTGTTCGTAAAAGCTAGCAAAATCAAAGAAGGTAAACATGGTGTTAACTTCATGATCTTACTAGAACAACGTTTAGACAATGTTGTTTACCGTTTAGGACTTGCAACGACTCGTCGTCAAGCACGTCAATTAGTTAACCATGGTCACATTTTAGTTGATGGCAAACGCGTTGATATCCCTTCATACCACGTAGAAGTGGGTCAAGTGATCTCAGTTCGTGAAAAATCACAAAATATCGTAACAGTAAAAGAAGCTGTAGAAGCAACTGTTGGACGTCCAGCATTCGTAAGCTTTGACGCTGAAAAATTGGAAGGTTCATTGACTCGTTTACCAGAACGTGACGAACTATATCCAGAAATCGACGAAGCTCTTGTCGTTGAATACTACAACCAAAGCTTATAATTTCAAAAGCTTTCTTGAAAAAGACCGCTATCTATTGGATAGTTGGTCTTTTTTTGTATTTTCTATTTACAAAGCAATCACTTTGTTTTACAATTTCGTTAACCAAATAAAAATATTAAGTTAACGAAAAGAGGGCGTTATGAACCGAACATTGAAAGAATTGATACTTGCTGCGGAATTTGCCGCGATTATTTCTGTCCTTTCTCAGATGACCATTCCTTTTGGTTTGGTTCCTTTGACAGGGCAAACATTTGCTATTGGACTGACAGCCACTTTTCTCGGAAGAAAACTGGGATTGATATCTGTTACAGTTTATCTTTTACTGGGTTTAATCGGTCTTCCTGTATTTTCAGGGATGACTGGAGGCATAGCTGTTTTATTTGGTCCAACTGGCGGATATTTGATTGGATTTCTCCTTCAAACATGGCTAACTGGCTGGATGATCGAAAAAACAGACGCTCATTACTTGTATGCAATCTTTGCCAATCTAATGGGTTCTCTTGCCGCATTAGTCTGTGGGACGATCTGGCTGAAGATAAGTGGCGACCTTACTTTTACAACTGCATTTGCCAGTGGGCTGCTGCCTTTTTTACTGCCGGAAGCAATCAAAGCAACTGGAGCAGCCTATATCGGTGTCTTGTTGAAGAAACGGCTAAATCGATTTCTTCGAACGAATTGAGCAAAAAAGCAACATGGAAGAAGACTCAACATCCGGTCTCTTCCACGCTGCCATATTTTAATTTAAACAGATCTTTATTTTGTCAAATCCATTTTTTTACCGATCCAATAAATAATTATCCCACCGACAATCATTGATGCCAATTCTCCTAAAGCAATCACCCACCAATTCAAGAAAAAAGGTAGTTGATATAAAATCGTTAGCTGACCAGCTACTGTAAACATGGAAAAAGCAAATACGCATGCTGTCACTGCCATTTTGATTTTCATGTTTTTGATGCGACTAGTGATTTTATAGTTGATAAGCAATACAATCAGCGTGCTGACGCTTCCTACTACAACATCTATCAGTCCAAGAGGAGAAGCAATATTAGCCAAAGCTACTCCCGCTGTTACCGCGACGATGTATCTTTTGTTATACAAGGACAGATAGTTGAACATCTCCGAGAGACGAATCTGAATCACTCCAAAGCTAAAAACAGACAAAACCAGCGTCACTGCCACATATAAACCAGTGACTAGCGCCATCCGAGTCACATCTGTCGTTGTCCAGCGTTTGGCTGAACGGGTATTATTTTTTTCCATGTTCTATTTCTCCTTTGCAAGATAATTTTATCTTGGTAATGACTGCGACCAAAGGATGGGAAGAAAATTCCAACTGAAGTGCCGCAGAAGGTTGTGAAAAAGCTGCCCTTCAACAAGTAATAAGAATAGTCAAATAAAAATAGCTCCTCCTATTTTTCATTTGGCTGGACTTATTACCGCAGTTGCAAGCTTTTGAACACCGTTTATATCAGAAGGTTGTGAAAAAGCTGTCTGACATCAAATGCCGGGAACAATCATCGACTTTCTTTTATCATCAACCATTTGGTTCTCTCTTTATTTCTTATCATACAGAAGCTTGAAAAAAACACAAGGTTATTTTAGCAACCAGCCACCGTCGATTGGAATAATCGTTCCTTGTATGTAGCTTGCTTGAGGAGAGGCAAGAAATAATGTCAGCTCCGCTACTTCTTCCGGCTGCGCCCATCGCTTGACTGGTGTTTCATTTGCCACCCACTCTGCCATCTCACCTTCCCCTTCAAAATCAGCCGCATTCATCGGCGTTTGGATGGCTCCTGGAGCAATTCCTTTTACTCGGATCCCCTGCTCTGCGTAATCCAGAGCGAGTTGTTTGGTAAAACCGACGATTGCATGTTTCGCACTTGTATAAGCGATCCCACCTCCGCCAGCAACCAAACCCGCGATCGAAGCCATGTTGATGATTGTTCCGCTTTTTCGGCGGATCATATCAGGAAGGATGATGTTTGTTAGATGATACATGCTTTTCACATTCGTTTCATAAATCAGATCCCACAGCGATTCGTCAGTTTCCATCAAGGATTTGTATGCATCTAGTACCCCCGCAGTATTCAATAAAATCGTAACTTCACCAAAATGATTTTGGCATTTCGATACCGCTTGCTGGAGTTCTTTCCTCTGTCGGACATCCCCTAGTGCGTAGGCAAAAGTTTCAGGAAATCGAAAAGAAAGTTCTTCCATTTTTCCAAATTTTTGATCTAATCCAAACACAAAGGCATCTTGTTCCAGAAAAGCTTGGGCTTGTGCGGCACCAATACCAGAAGCAGCTCCTGTAATAAATACGACCTGTTTAGCTAAATCTGGATAACGGTTTTTCATTCTACGATCGCCCAATCATCTGCTAAAATATCGCAAACTGTAGGAGCAAAGCTAGAAAAACCTTCATCACTTGTTTTGATCAATAAGTAAGGCGTCACCGGACAGCCATCAAATTCATCATCGGATACGAGAACAACATAAAGCTCAAATCCACTCCATCCTTTACGAATAATCTTTGCACCTTTTTTCAATTCTGGTAAAATTTCTTCAAATGTCATCTTTATTCTCCTTTTTTTGTTATTGTTTTGATTGTTTTTGTTTTTGAATCATTTCAAATTTTTGAGATAGCTGAATGTAATCTATCAATTTTAATTCTTCGGTCACAATAAAATAGTCAAGATCCGCCCATGGTTTTCGATGAACTTTACTTGTTGAAATCAAAAGATCCACTTCTCTTCCCCGATAATCCGTTGGTAGAAAAATCAGCTGATAATCATTACGGAAAAACGTCCGTAACCCCTCCTCTAACAGTTGCTCTTCAAATAATGGGAAATCTGTCATCAAGAGGATCGTGATCTTTGGAAGCTGTGGAGTAAAGGCTCCTAATGTTTTAAACACAGTCAGATACCGCCCCATCAAAAACGCATGATTTTTAAACGCCAGATGATTAGGCTGTTTGTGTCGGCTTTCAAAAAAGCGTACTAACCATTGTTTTAATTCCTTGTTTTCAATGACTAAATGATTAATGAAGTCACTACTGTTTCCATCAATCGTTTCTTTTGCGTTAGGAAAAAGATAGGCGAAAAAATGACTACTGAACAAATAGTTTTCTGCCTCAAAGGTCAGATTTTCCGCTGGTAGCTCCTGCTCTTCTTGATAAAGAGAAAGAGCTGCTTTTGCTTCAGAAAGAGCTGCAAAAGGCGGTGTTTCTGCTTGTTGATGGAAATCAAAGATTTTCTTCCGTATCTTAGGATCACTATAATATTCTTCACGCGTCATCAGAACAAGAAATAATGCGCCTAACTCGTCTTCTACTTGAAAATAATTAGGAAATACCGGCTCCATGACTTGGCAGAATCGCTGGAACAACAGATTGTCTGCGATCAGCCGTCTTTTTTTCTCATTCAATACCACATAATGCTTCTGTGATTTTCTTAAAAAAAAGGCACCTAGCATGTATTCCAATCGTCTTTTTTTGATTTCATTCAAACGAACGTTGAAAAAAGCCATGATATGTTCTGCCATATTTTTTACGTCCATTTGAGAAATCGTTTCAAACGGCCAGATTTTCCCTCGAAACAACTGCCAGAATGTCATATGCAAGTAAAGTCGAATGATTTCTTCTTCGCCTTGCGCGATATATGTACCTCGTTGCAGACGAATGCCATAAGTTTGCAGTTGCTGTTTCCATTCATTGATTTTTCGATGAGCAGTGGATTCACTAATGTAATGCTTTTGCGCAAATTGGTACATCGTGTGGAATTCTTCAAAAAAAATGTCGTGCAGCAGCTGGAATTTCAGCGTACTTTGCACGAGATAGATCAAAAAACGCTCATGTTCGATCGAATCGAGCGTATCATAAAAGTTATAACCGGAACGGTGATTTTTTGTAAACAAAGGGTGCGTCTTACCGCTAAACTGCTGATAGTTTTTAGACAGCTCGTTTAGGTATTTCGACACACTGCGGGCATCCAGCTGAACAACTTGCGCTAATTGTGCAGCAGTATGCCAAGCTTGATCCTCAAAACTTTCTAGGAGGAGAATCTTATAATATAGATCTTTATCAAATTGTTTAAGATACTCGGAAGACAAATACACGTCTTTCCCTCCTTTTTTATGCTAGAACGTTTTGGTTATTGTAGCATAAAATAGTGGTTTTCGCATCAAAACAAGCCAGCAAAAGGCTGAAAGAATAACGGCAGCAACAAAACGGTCAATATCCCATTTACGCATATCGCAAGCCCTGAAATGATCCCTTCTACTTCGCCGATCTCGATTGCTTTTGCTGTACCGATAGCATGAGAAGTACTTCCTAACGCCACACCGCGAGCAACGGGACTTTCGATCTTGAATAGGCGGAAAATATGAGTAGCGATCAGCGAGCCAAAAATACCTGTAGAGACCACAATTGCAAGAGTCACGGCATTCACCCCGCCCATCGTATGAGACAAATCGACAGAAATAGCCGTCGTTACAGATTTCGGTAGTAAGGAGATGACCATCTCTTTATGAAGAGAGAAGAAATAACCGATCCCTACACTAACCAAGCAATTTGCGACTATTCCTGCTAAAATCGCAGCTATTACAGGATAAAAATTTTCTTTCAGCAAACGGAAGTTTTTATAAAGCGGGATGGCAAGTGCCACTGTCGCAGGAGTAATCAGCATAGTCAAAAAATTGCCGCCGATATTATACTCTTTATAGCTGACGCCAGAAAAATGCAGAAATAAGATAATAACAACAATCGATAATACGAGAGGATTCAAAACAGGCAGTTTATATTTCCGCAAAAATTTGTCAGATAATACGTACACTCCTAAAGTCAAACTTAAGCCAAATAATGGATTCACAAAAAACTCAGTCAATTTGATTCTCCTCCATTTCGTTTACAGATACCCTGCCTGCTTTTTTCTTACGGACATAGACCAGCAAAGCTTCTACCCCTTCTGCCGTTTTTCCCGCTGCGACCATCGTGACGATGGAACACACGACGACTGCCCCCAATAAAATAGGCCATATCGAAGCAATGTCGTCAAAATATTCCAATAAACCTACACCAGCTGGAACAAATAAAATAGCTAGATTATTCAATAAAAAATCACCAGTTGCTCCGATTTTTTCAGGATCAACAAGATGCATTTCAAATGCTAAAAATAAAAAAAGAATCCCTAAGATACTCCCAGGAATAGGTAAATGAGCAAAAATTCGGATACCTTCTCCTAATACAGAAAAGAAAATAATAATGAAAAACTCTTGAAAAAATTTCATCAAACAACACTCCTTACGTATAGCTTTCATTTTACTAACAAACCTTTTCTGAAAGTTTCAAAACATGTTGTTTCTAAGATACAATTTTTGAGAAAAAAAACGTTTTTTTTTTGGTATATTTATAGTTAAGCTTGGTGATTTGTGGAGAACTTTTAAAAAGAGTTGGAGTTTTACTGTTGGTCTGGTTTCTTATACGTAATGGAAATCATTTTTTTATTCACATTTGTTAAGACTGCAGAAATCCTTCCGACACGAAACACTGCACCGATGCTTTTCGTGTTGATGTTTCTTTTTTTTTGCATTTTTATAACATTTGGAGGTATTTATGGATTACTCACTAATGACCCGTCTTGCGGCGGAAATGATTGGTACAGCATTACTAATCGTTCTAGGTAACGGTGCTGTAGCAAACGTAGATTTAAAAGGTACAAAAGGATATGGCAGCGACTGGATGCTGATTGCTGTCGGATATGGATTTGGGGTTATGATGCCGGCAATGATCTTTGGCGGAATCAGCGGTAACCACATCAACCCAGCATTTACGATCGCCTTAGCGTCTAACGGATTGTTCCCTTGGGCTGAAGTTGTTCCTTATATCATTGCACAATTGATTGGTGCAGCGATCGGACAATTGATCGTAGTGGCTTGTTACAAACCTTACTACGACCAAACAGAAGATGTAAACCATGTGTTAGGTACATTCTCAACAATCAACAGTGTTGGTTCTAAATTCAATGGTTTCGTCAATGAATTCTTTGGTTCATTCGTTTTATTCTTTGGAGCTTTAGGTATTACAAAAGCACCATTCTTCCAAGATAACCTTGGTACAGCTCACTTAGCACTTGGTTTCCTTGTATGGACATTAGTTGCTTCACTTGGTGGTCCTACAGGTCCTGGACTGAACCCAGCTCGTGACTTTGCACCACGTCTTGTACACGCATTACTTCCATTGAAACATAAAGGTTCTTCTCAATGGGGATATGCATGGGTACCCGTTGTTGCACCTATCTGTGCTGGTGTCGTAGCAGTATTCTTATATAAATTATTATTTATGGCTTAATTAAAAGCTAAATAAAAAAACTTGGTACAGCGATTGCGTACCAAGTTTTTTTATTTTTAGAAAAAGCAGTCAGACTTTCTAAAAGAAGTTCACTATTCGATCCTGTCGATGATTTCTTCAGGAAAATCGTCTATTTGCTTGTCAATTTTGCTGTCTTTGTATTTCTCTTCTTGGATAGTCAACAAAATCTTTGTAAGGTTCCCCCAGTCTACTGCTCTTGGCGGATCAAGCCAAACCACTACTTGAGACACACTTTCTTCATATAAATTGTTTCTATTCGTGATTATAACATCCGGAAAATCAGGCTTTCCAGCCTCTATCACTTCCGTATTCAGATTAATGTACAAACTTAAATTTTTCTTGATAAATCGATTATAGGCAGCACCATAAGAAAAATCGATGATGATTTTTACTGGCTCAGAAACCAGTTGAACGGGTATGTGATTGATCAATAACAATAAATAACTGAAAAAAAGAAAAAATTTATCTTGAAGCAACTCTTTGTGTTCTGACATTAAATCATTCATATACTCTAACAGATAGCAATAAAATGTAGGATAGTTTTGATTAAAAAAAGAAATATCTAGTGGAAATTCATCCGATTTATTAAGGGTATAATGCAAAAGTTTAAAATGTATTTTGGTTAACTCATCTTGGATCGATTTTCTTGTTTCTTTCGGTAACCGTTTGAACCGTTTTTCAAAACTTTCAATGAACCGCTCATTCAACCATTCGATTGTTTCATCTTCTTTTTTCCTCAAATACTTTTGATCTAACTTATCATGGAGATAAAGCCACGAGAGGGTCTTATAGATAAAAACAACTGATTCTGTCTCCAGTACTCCTTTTAGATAGAAAAATCCTATATCTGAGAAAAATAGCGGCTGATTGTTGACAATATCTAAAGAATCTTCTTGTTCAGACAATAGATTGATTGCTAAAAAGTGGAATAATTTCTTTTTTTCATAAGCGGAAAGAGGATAATACCGATTTAAATTTTTTACCATTTTTTCTGTTTTTATAATTATAGGTAGCGCATACAACTTTTCAACACTTATTTCTGTTGAGTTAAAAAGATTATATAAAAAAAGGCGGATGTTTTTAGGATTTCCTGCCAACTTTCTTTTCTCAAAAAAAATTTGATACTTTTTTAGATTTCTTTTCAGCCCTTGCAATACTTTATAAGCCACAGAATAACTCACATGATGCTGTTCAGCAAAATTTTCTATTGAGATATATTTTTCCTGAAAGAAAGCCAATACCATTTTCATGGATAAAGAATCTGTTATATAGCGAGATAATAGGGCTTTACTAGAACTTTTACCATTGATTTCCAAACATATCACCAATTCACTAACAGTTAGACGAAAATTTTTCTCTAAATCGAACATTTGTAAATCATGTTTTAGCTTATCGATAGTTTTTTTCAAGAGAAATGTCGATAACGATAGTTTCTCTTGAATATCCGAGATTGATTCTGATAAATTTGAGCTTGCTTCTAAATATTTAAGTAATGAATAACTTCTATAATCTTCCTTGCTTAAAAAAAACTCATAATTCATTATCCATCAGCTCTTTCTACGTATATTGCTGTTTCCATTCCTTCACTGCTACTATCCCTTCTTATTCATATTTCCTACATCGTCCCAACTGTACGCTACACAACCTGGAGGATCCGTTTATTGACCATTCTTGCTGTTAGACCTATTATAATGATTATATCATTTACTTATAGGCATCTACGCTAATACAAAAGCATTTTATACTATCGAAAAAGAACGTAAATATCACGCAATAAGGAAAAACTATTATTTGTTATTTTGTTCTTACTTTTCTTTCTCTTCTTTCTTTCTCAAAATAAACCAAAGGATAAGTATTAAAACGAACAACAAGAACATCAGCGCTTCCAAGATGTAGATCCAATTATTGGCCTTTTTAATCGTCACATCCTTCGTATTCAATTCCTTGGCTTCTTTCCCGTCTATCATAAACACTTTTTCAAATATCCATTGGTCGGTATAGTTGATGGTGGTATTTTCTTTTTTTCTTGAGAATTTTCCGTTTTCATTTTCATTTCCTAGAATGGTCATTGTGAGATGATATTCGCCTGGAGTTAGTGGCTGACCATCCAAAGCTGTTGGAAAAGAAAAGTTTGTATTCGGCGCAATCTGCAATCCTTCTTTTTCCTCCTGATATAAAACTTCAGAATGTCCTTTTTTTGTAATTTTTGTTTCAATAACTACTTGATTGACATAGGTTTTTTGATCATTTTGAACGTTTGCTAAAATGACATTTCTTGCATTGATTTGATCAGGTTCAACTTCATGGAGTACTAGATTAGGAGCAACTTCATTCAGTGTCTGTCGCATTAACAAGGCAACAGTATAGGCGTATTCATTCTCAATCGATAAGCTTTGATCCTTGTTTTCTGTTTGATCCTTTTCCGTCACAATTTCTTTGAATGTGATCCCACCGGCCAATACACCATCGAATCGATCTTTTGGCATCTTGGCATGGAAAACCACGGTTTGAACGCTTTTAGGTTCCAGTGTCACTGTCTCTGGATAACTCACATAGTCGATCAGATCAAAAATTAGACTTTCGTCTTTTTCAATCTCATTTTTTCCATATTCAACCATTACGTTTGAATTAGTCGTTGCGCTATTCACAGAAATGTCGATTTTCACTTCTTTTTCCGTATCATTTCTCAATTCTGCTTTTAATTCTACTTCCTGATCTGGAACAAGTTGAAGATCGAAATAAGTTTTTCTTTTATCGATTTGATTCTCCGAAGTTATTGGCGTCACCGAAAAATTGAATGCACTAGCCGTCACTGGTAAATGGTTAAAAAGTGTCCCTATAATAACTAGGAGTGTTACAAATAATTGCTGTTTTGGTTTCAAGAAAATTGCTCCTTTCATCATATGTAAGAAAAGACGGGAACAAAAGCGTGTCTCTGCAGTTGTAAGCTGTGCAGAAAATAAGTATTTATGGTTCCTGTTGTCCTTGGTGAACCATGCTTTTGTCCTCATCTTCTCTTTTTATTAATTTTCTGGGACATCTGCAAGGATCCAGGATAGTTTCCCCTCAAATGTTCCAATCCTTTGATTTTCTACAGGAATATCTATTCTGATTCCATGTTGAGATGTAGAATCTAAAATAGCAGACAAATCACTTTCGCCTTTTTGGTCACTTTCGAAAATCGTAACAGCAGATGACCCTATAACCGTTGTCTCTTCAGAAGTAACAAACGAAAGAGCTTCCGGGAGTTCAAACGTTCCATTTGTAAGAACTTTTTCTTGTTTCAATTGTAAGGTCCAACCTCCAGAAGCCCGTTCATCCACGATTTTCAATCCACCTGAGAACTGCCCAAATACACTTAATGGTTTACTGGATATTTTATGTTTCCCAAAATCAACATACTGAGGAGCCGCTGAAAGATAAAGCTTTCCTTTTCTGTAATAAAAATAGATATCTGCTGTATTTTCGGAAAAGACACCTTCTGTATTCGCTGAATCAGAGTCAAAAACATATCCCTCAATATCAATAGGAACTTCTTTATAATTCTCTCCGATTTTTCCAGTGATTGTTTTCATTTCTGCGAGATCATTTTGACTCTCTTTCTCTTTATAATAAACATGGACATCTATTTCCTTCAGCTTCGCAATCGTCAGACTTATATCATTTGATTGCTCAATTAACTTTGCATTCTCAAGATATTCAAAGTGCATAGTGAGTACCTTTTCGGGAATGACTTCTCGCAAGTCTGTTTCCAACTCAATAATCAATGTATCTCCAAGAACAAAATAATCTCCTAGATTGAGTGTGACTCGGTTTCCTGTTATCAGGATATCTTTGGCATCAACTTGATTTCCGTTGATCAAGATACGCTCAGGAATATTTAATTCTTGTGGTAGGTCTATACTAGTTTCCAATTTCTTATCTTCAAGAAAATTCCCAGTGACTTTCAATGTATTTCTGATAGTTATCTTATCGTTTCTTTCAACTTCAGCGATGGCCCCATAATCACTATCATTGACTTTTACATCAGCTGTTGATGACACATTAGATGGAAGTTGCGTCATCGCGATAGCGTTTTCTTGAAAAAATGTACCTGTTGAAGAAGTAAATCCCCAATTTACTTCTGTAGAACCGAATTGACTGATGAGATCAGGTACAATGTGAGAAGAGCGACCGACACCTTCCAGATCATAGGTGAGACTTCTTTGAGACGCGTCCCATTGAATGATTAATGTACGCCATGTACCATCAGAGAGAAAGGTAGGTGCTACTGTTACGCCAGTATGCTCTCCGGAATAATTGTTGTTATTTGGTTTAGGAGTGACAAAGGCGACATGTCCATGTCCCTTATTATCGGCAGTTATTTCACGATCCATTCGATCAGAAGAGCCACTATTTTTATATGTGTCGAACTCAATCGAGAGTGCATTTGCGACATAAGGCTGTCCTGATCGAGTCGAATAAGAACCAATTCCCATACCTGGAGAACCAATGACTTGACTGGGATCATTAGCCATTCTAGAATCACCAGTCAATGTAAAAGTCATACCATCTCCCGCTTTATCTCGTTGATCTCCTAAATATAAATAACATTTAAATGTAAAATCTGAGCGTAAATCGATTTTATTGTTTGACCAAATAGCTCCTCTTTGAGACCTCTCTGCTGGATTCAATTGCAATAGCTTCCCGTTTTCCAATATGGACGTGCTGGTACCGATGGGTTGTTGAAAAATCTTATCAATAGAAATAATATTGGGATCATTAGGCAGCCCCACTCGATAGGTCGGGGCATTCTCCAATGGCTGTTTGATTAACTCTTCAGATTCTTCTTTGTCAGTGGTCTCTTTACTGTCAGTAGTACTTGAATTCTCACTGCTTTCTTGGATCTGGCTGGATTCTGTTAAACGATCGAGTGTCGAAGCCTCTTTACTTTCTTCGACTCTTCTATTATCATTCACCAACTGATTCGATTCCAAAGAATACCCTATAATCGGAAAGATATTAGTCGCTAATAGACTGCTTAAAATGAGCGCGATCCTTCTCTTTTTCACTATATCTTTTCCTCCTGATCGTTGAATTCCCAGATGAACTGTTCTTGCAAGTAAACTAGTTATTAGGTGTATCTTCTAATGTCCAAACTAATTTAGTAGAATATTGTTGCGCTAACTTGACAGATGTACCAGGTACCGAAAGCTGTACCGCATCTTTATTTTCATTTTCATTCGCACCAAATCGATAGACCCAAGTCCCCACACCTGTTCCTGATTTAGCATTGATTGCTAACGTATTATTTCCTCCTGGTGTCAGCGTTAATTCAGAATTGACCGTTTCAGGTGTATATGTTGGATCAACCAAAGAAACAGCCTGTCCTTTCGTAAACTTCAGCTGTGCTCCAACTAGTTCGTCCCCACTGGCAGTTTTAAATTGTTCTGGTTGGGCTACACTTAATTTCCACCCAGATAGTGTTCCTCTTTTATCTGTCACTTGGACATATGTCGGTTTTTTAGAACCATCAGTCATTTCATCAGCAGATGCATAATACGTTTTATCTGCAGTAGAAATTTTTTGAGTCCCAAATTTGAATTTTGATCCATAATCAATCGATAATGCTCCTCCTGTTCCAGGACTTGGAGGGTCTACTGGATCGACAGGGACGTTGGGATCAGGATCTTCCGGATCAACTGGAGGAGTTATTCCCTCATCTCCTGCTTCAAATGTGATCGTTCCGTCTGTGTTATATTCCTTTGGGTATACTTCAGCTGCAGAAACAAAAGTCGTACTTACTGCCATACTGAATAACATCGTTGCTACTAATATAGTTTCTTTTTTCATCATTGCCATTCCTCTTTCTTTTTTTAATAAATATACAATCGATCCATAGCATATGTTTGCTTTACGGAACTTATGAGAGAGAAGAATATCGTCCCGTGTCTGCTCATATATGTCGATTAGTTGTTAGATGATTATCAGTCCGTTTTGATTCTTATTTTTCTATTGCCGCTTGATGCAATTAAAATTAGAACTATAGCTGTCATAGTCTTTAAAATCATTTGTACGTCTCACACCTCCATCCATCAAAATATGACTTGACTGTCAAGACTGCAATCAATAGTTATTATAAGTAAATAAAAAATACATATTATATTATTTTTTGACAGTATCAGATAAAAAAAGAATAAACGCTTGCATCTAGTACTCCCTATGTTATGAATCGATTGATCAAATAAACATTCGCTGACTATTCTCCACAGTAAAAAAGCAGCAGATCCACGATAAATGTATCTACTGCTCTTACTTATCCTTATATTTGACAGGGATTTTCTTTGTCGTTGATGATATTCCATCACTGCCGTAGTAATAACAGAAAAAATATTAGAACCTATTAAAATCAATAGGTGTCGCGGTTTCCTTCAATACGGTATTTAAGCTTTCGATATTTGCTCGTCCTTGTGTATTCATCCATTCAATTGCTGCCTCTTTTCCATCAAGGACATAATGTTTGATTCCATCAGCCCAAGTGGCACGACCACAAAGAACACCGTTGAAGGTAGAACCAGCATGTTTTGCAAAGTGTAAGGTTTCTTGGAACAATTCAGAGGTTACACCAGCACTCAAAAAAACGTAAGGCAGAGGAGTAGATTCAGCTTGTTCTTTGAAAAAAGCTGCTGCTTCTGATTTTGTATAAATGGCTTCATCTATCCCATACCCTTCGACATATTTCATATTGACTGGCACTTCTACTTTTAGTGCATCCACCCCGTAACGTGTTTTAGAGAATTCTTTCATCATTCCAATCACTTTATGGGGTTTTTCGCGTGCATATTTTTTCGATGCTGAATCAGGAATGGTTGCATCATAAGACAGCAATTCTAGAAAGAATGGTAACTTCTCTGCTTGGCACTCCAAACCAATTCGTTCAATAAAGGCGTGCTTTTGATGATTTATTTCTTCAGATTCATCAATATCATAATATAGAAGTGTTTTACATGCATCCGCACCAGCTTCTTTCAAGCGCTTAACTGACCAAGCAGTTAACAAATCTGGGAGGCGTCCAGGAGTGGAGGTATCATAGCCAGTTTTCTCATAAGCTAACAATAATCCTGAATTTTCGTTCTTTACATCAGCAGCAGGTAGCCCGTAGTCTGGATCTAATAAAATAGATGATGCATATTCCGTTAATTCAGAGGCAACGATTTTCTTAAATTCTACAATCTCTGTGTCTTCTGCTTCACTTCCCTTGAATTGAGCAATCATTTTCTTCAATGCACCACGTTGGTCGATTGCTAAAGCACCAATTATCCCCTCGCTACTACATAAGCGATTGATAAATCGTCGTTTTTCTTCATTCAAATTGATATCCTCCTAGACTTCTTTTATTTGTATCTGCTTAATTAATGTATGATAATTTACTAACTCAATATAACCCGTGGTTTCTTCTTGTGCATTTAGTATTCCCAGAGCATTTCCTTGCTTCAGCACCACATCAACTGATTTTTCTTTTTCAATAGCAACCGCTAAACCAGCTAACATTGCATCACCAGAACCTACAGGGTTTACGGCTTTGATTGAAGGGATCATCACATGATAGAATCGATTCGAATGTTTAGCAAATGCACCTTTTCTACCCATCGAGACTACAACCCAGTCAATACCAGCAAATAACGGATCCGATAAAGCTACTTTCAGTTTCTTCACATCCGTAGTGATAGGCTGATCTAATAACTCCGCTAATTCTTGTATGTTTGGCTTAATCAAATACGGTTTAGATTCTCCTTTAAGTACTGTCATCAATGCTTCACCAGAACAATCTAACATGACCGGCTTGGGTCTGCAGACTTGTATCATTTGCTGGTAAAAATCTATCGGAAGTCCTTGAGGCAAACTACCAGAAAAACAAATAACATCAGCTTTTACTGCCAATTTTCCTAAATGATTGAGAAAGTCAGAAGCCTCTTGTGTAGAAACAATTGGTCCCCTTTCTAAGATTTCCGTCTGCTGATCTTCATGTAAAATAGCGATGCAATTTCGTGTTTCGCCTTTGATGGACAAAAATTCATGAAGGATATTATCTTGCGTTAACCTCTCTTTGATTTCTTCCCCTAAAACCCCACCAATTAATCCACTCGCCATCACTTCTGCATCTAATTGTTTCAAAATGCGTGTGACATTCAATCCTTTCCCACCGACTGTTTTTTTCACATTTTTCACACGATTGACTGCATCTAAACTAAATTCTGTTAATGGATAAGAAACATCGATTGAAGGATTCATCGTAATCGTTAGAATCATTGATTAGCCTCACAATCTTGGTATTCATCGCGATTCCATTTTTCGATAAATTCATCAAAAAAATTCGGATCAATTTGATACTCATTAGCTTTTTCGATTTGTTTGATTTTAGCAATCAGTTGCTGGTTCTCATCCGTTTCTTGATAGTTTGCCTGAATGAAAGCATCAAGAATATCACAAATCAAAAATTCTCCAGTAATCCGAGCGCCAAACCCGATCACATTTGCATCCAATTGTTCTTTTGCATAGATAGCTGTTGTCATATCACGCACTAATGCGCTCCGAATACCTGGAACTTTGTTTACTGCATTATTGATTCCTACCCCGGTCCCACATAAACAGACCCCTAGATCTGCTTTTCCCATCACTACTGCTTCTCCTACTTTTTTTCCATAAATAGGATAATGAGTCCGTGTGAAATCATAGGTTCCCATGTCTAATACTTCATGTCCTTTTGCTTTCAAAAAATCTGATAGAGCCATTTTAGTATCTGTGACGATGTGGTCACAACCAATTGCGATTTTCATACTTTCTCCTTTTTTATGCCATTTTATTCAACATATCTACACGAACTTGATGTCTACCACCTGCGTAAGTTGCTTGTAAAAATTCCTTTACGATCGATAACGCTAACTCTTCTCCTACAATCTTCGATCCAAGAGCAATCATGCGAGAATTATTGTGCTCTCTAGTCATATAAGCACTACGTTCGTCTGAAACTACTGCTGCAATCATCCCTTTGACTTTTGTTGCTGTGATGAAGCTTCCTACTCCGTAACTGTCTACTGTAATACCTAAACTTCCTTCATTCTTCATTAGATCATTCGCGACGGCTAAAGTAGATGCTATAAAATCTTCCGAAGGAGTCTCACTTTTATCTGCTATCATAAATCCTTTTTCGATTAGATCTTTCTTGATCACTTCTTTCAGTTGCATTCCATCTTTATCCGAACCGATTACTATACGCATCTTCTTACCTCTCTTCCTTATTCAAGCAATTTGCTGTTGCTGATTTTCTTATACCAATAGGCACTTTTTTTCGCATATCGATTTTGATTTTTAAAATCGACATAAAATAAACCATAGCGTTTCTTATAGCCATTTGTCCATGAAAACACGTCCATCAATGACCATACAAAGTAACCTTCTACATTTACCCCGCGCTCAATAGCTTTTAAAATGGCTTTCAAGTGTACGAAAATATAAGCGATTCGAGAATCATCTTGCACTTGCTTGTCACATAACACATCTTTTTCGCCCATTCCATTTTCTGTTACATAGATTTTTTTATAGTTTGGATACCGTTCCTTGATAAAGACCAACATATCCTCTAGTCCTTGCGGATAAATTGGCCAATCCCAGTCTGTTGTTGGAACTTCAGGGTTATTGACTCTTTCTCCGACCCCTTTCAATGCAAAACGACTACTTCCTTTTTCTCCCGTACCGTTGTGATGGATAGTAGATTCACCAATATAAGCTTTTACGAAATGGCTAGCATAATAATTAACTCCAATAAAATCAATTTGATCAGCTGCATAAGCTAATATCTCAAATTCTTCACGTGTAGTTTTCAACACTCCTTCGTTTTCGCGAAGAATCTCTTCGATGCTCTCCAAAGTATCTTCAGCGTAATATCCCCTATAAGTAGCGTCTAATAAAAATTGATTTGCCAAAATATGTTCTTTTCGTGCAGAACGTTCATCTTCAAGATGATTGGTAATACCATATTTTGATTCCAAGATGTGGACAATACCGATTTCCCCTAGGCACTCCGCCTTTTTATACTTTTCCACTACTTTTGCATGGGCAACCATCATGTTGTGCATGGCTTGGATGGCTTTTGGAAGATCGTATTTTATATTCGGTGGAAAATGACCAATAATGTATTGACCAGCTACTACAGACCAAGGCTCATTGAACGTGATCCAATAATTTACTTTGTTCCCATATTCTTTGAAACAAAACTCCGCAAAATCAACATAAGCAATAATCGTTTCTTGAGAAAGCCAATCGCCCTTTTCGAACAAAGATAAAGGGGTGTCAAAGTGATGCAAGGTGACAAAGGGTTCCACTCCATTAGCTATACATTCATCAATCAATTTGTGATAAAACTGAACACCGGATGGATCAAATTTTCCGACACCTGAAGGAAATATCCGTGACCAAGCAATAGAAATACGAAGACCATTGATACCGAATGCACGGCAGAATTCTAGATCTTCTGGGTATTTATGATAAAAATCACTTGCTAGACTTGGATCAAACATACCTTGCTCTTTTAAATAATCATCCCAATAATTCTTCCCTCGATTTCCTTCTAATAGTGCACCTTCTGCTTGAAAAGCAGCTGTCGCAGCACCAAAAACAAAATGTTCCGGAAACTTATTCATTCTTTACCTCCTTAAATTAAATTCTTAAAAACAAAATCTACTGCTTGATTCGGCGCTTTCGCTAAAGCCACATACTCCGCTCCACTAGTAGAAACAGCTTTTGTTTTGTAATTTTTTACATCTTCTTCCAACTCTTTAAACATTGAAGCCATTTGTGGAGCTAAAACGATCAAATCAAATTCATTGATTAAATCTTTGTGTTGCCCATAAGCCATTGCTGTAGATTCAATATCGATAGCTCGAGCTTTAGCACCTTTTTTGATTGCATTAGCCAACATAGAACTTGTTGCACCATTTGCACATAGAACCAATACATTTTTTTGACCACCTTCTTCCATTAACCCTGTAGTCACTTGTTCAGCTATAGGAGGTTCTTCTGTAAAGATTGGTTCAGCCTTTACTTCCTCAAGGTTTTCTTTTGCCACTAATTCATTGTCGTATGCTTTGAAAAATGGAAAATATATTAAAAAATCAACGATCAGTAATAGTATGACTAATAAAACTGCTAATCCAGCAAATCCTGTTCCTAAAATCAAACCAATTGGTCCAGGCGTTGTCCATGGCAAATTATAAATAAATCCATCCATCCCTAAAGTATCGACGAAAAACTTAAAAATCCACACATTTAAGATTGGCGCAGTCACAAAAGGAATAAAGAAAATCGGGTTCAAAACAACTGGTGCACCAAACAGGATCGGTTCATTCACACCAAATAACACAGGGATAGCAGAAGCACGGCCAATCGTTTTCATTTGCTTCGACTTTGCCAAAAAAGCAAACATGAATGTTAGGATAAGCGTAGCTCCTGTACCACCTAAAGTAGCGACAAAATATTGGATCCCTTGAGAAAGAATCCGTGGTGCATGTTCACCACTTTGATAGAGCTGAAGATTCGCTTCAACATTTGTAATATAGATTGCCGCAACTGCAGGTTCTACAATAGAAGGTCCGTGGATACCGACAAACCAGAAAAAAGCCATTGCACCAAAAATCAATGCCAGTCCTAAATATCCATCTGCAGCACTAAAAATTGGCTGGAACAATTCAATAATCTTTTCTGAGAATCCTGTTCCTGCTAAATGCCTGAACCCTAAGTCGAATAACCAAAAAAAGACAGTTACTAATGTGATTGGGATAAGATCTTTGAATGTCTGCGAAATATTCCCTGGAACTTCTTCAGGCATTTTTACAGTGATATTGTTTTTGACACAGAAACGATAGATGTTTGGGACAATAAATCCGACTACAAAAGCTGTCAACAATCCTTTTGTTCCCATAAAATCAGAAGAGAAACCGCCTTCAATCGTATCCACGCCAATAATCACAAATCCGATAAATGCTGCGATCATCGTTGAAGTAGGATTGATTTGATTGGTTTTAGGTAGTTTATTATTAAAAGTCTCTGTCAAACTTTTTGCCACAGTAGCGGCCATAAGCAAACCTAGAATACCCATTGATCCGTTGTAAGCCTTCATTAGAATCGTTTCGATTGATGTATCCCAATGGAAACCGAAAGCATTTGGAACATAAGCAGCTAACAAAAAGAAACTTGAAAAAAGAATCACTGGTATAAGGCTGATAAAGCCATCTCTAATCGCTCTCAAGTAAGGATTATTCGAAATCTTTTCAAAATGAGGTTTCATCTTTTCGATTGTTTGTATCAGCTGTTTCATACTGCTTCTGCCCCCTTACGCTTTTTTGTAGATATTGAATAAATGTCTGATCGTATCTTTCAACAACATCGTCGTCATCAAGTGATCTTGTGCATGGACCATGATAAAACCGATTTCGATTGATTCACCGTTTGCCTCAGCTGCTAACATTTGTGTTTGAGATTTATGTGCCTCCATCAAACTGGTATGAGCTTCTTCTACTAGCCGCTCTGCTTGCTCAAAATTTTTCTTTTCTGCTTCTTCAAGCGCTTCCATTAATTTGGATCGTGCTTCTCCTGCAAATGCAACTACTTCAAATCCAATCATTGCTGCTTCTTCTTTATTCATCGACTTCTCCTTTTTGTTTATTTTTGTTTGTTTTTGTTTCTTCCAAACATATCATGAAAGAAGAAATCATTCCTGTCAATAGCAGAGTTACTGTTTAAAATTGACTTTATTTTCAAAATATAATATGTTTAATTCGGACATAAAAGAAGGACTTGAACGAGGGGCAAGAAAAAATGATAAAAGAAGAACGTCAAAAGTATTTGATGGATTTATTGAGCCAATATAAATTCTTAAAAGTAAGAGACATCGTCAATGAACTTAAAATAACTGACATGACTGTTCGTAGAGACTTTCAAGAATTAGAAGATAAAGGACTGATCATTCGTGTACATGGTGGTGCAAGAATCATTGAAGACAATAAGAATGATATACTTACTGAGCTAAGCCATCGAGAAAAACAACATATCCATCTCAATGAAAAATTGGAGATTGCAAAGATCATTGCTAAGAATATATTCGAAGACGAGACTGTTTTTTTGGGTGCAGGTACAACCATCGAACTGGTCTATGAGTTTTTAACCGTGAACCATGCCAAGATCATCACGAATTCCATTCATGTATTCGACAAATTCAAACATGATCCAAGATTTGAATTGATTTTGATTGGCGGTTCTTATCGGAGTAAAACAGGTGCATTTGTGGGGACGATTGCAAATGATTTTATTTCAGGAATCCATGTGATGAAAAGCTTTATCGGAGTAAATGGATTAGATACATCTGCTATCTATACTTCAAATGAAGACGAAGGATTAACTCAAAAATGTGCGTTGAATATTGCTGAACAGAGATTTATTGTTGCTGATCACCATAAAATAAATAAAAAAGATTTTTACAGTTTTTATTCTTTAAAAGACGCTGACTACCTAATCACTGACTCAATGATTACTGCGGAAGATCAAGAAATACTCGGAAAGAAGATTCCTATATTATCTTCTAAGGGACGACTTGATTTATCTTGAATAGAATGAATTTTCCGCTATTGCTTTCTCTCATGATGCCACAGATATAGAAAAACAAAAAAACTTGGTACACGAATGTTGTACCAAGTTTTTTTGTTTTTCTAGAATGTGTTTATCGATCAATCATACACAGGTGTAACTGTTTCTTTCAATACGAAATGATCGTCATCGCTTGTTCAAATTCCTCTTGCAAATGTTGTGTTTGATAGGCCTGAAAAGCTGGGTGATGGGCACGCAAGAGTACACGTAATTTCATAGGATCATAGCTGTCTAACAACTGTTCTTTCAAAACAAAATCACGAGTTAGTTGCCATTCATAATAATAACCGAATGGTCGACAACTATAAATTGCTCCATGGATCAACTGATCTTCGAACCGCCGATGCGTATGACCAAAAACTACTTGTTTGATATTTGAGTAATGGTCTAGTAATTTTCCGAATGATTCTGATCCTAAAAACGCATTTAATTTGTTCCAACGCTCATAAGGAGCAGATTGATACACGATAAATGCTCGTTTAGGAACGAAATGAGTGGATAAGATGACCTCAAGCTTTTTTGCTTCCAACTGGTCTAGCAATTTTTTTGCAGCTGCAAGCATTTCTGCATTGACCTCGAGATCTGTTTTCCCACGCTGGATGAACCGATCATACCAATACAAACGTTTCATTCGTACGATTGCATCGTAATCTTTCAATTCGGAAAACTGATAGTCGTACCAGCCATTCATCCCTAAAAGAACGGTCTGCTCATTTAAAGCAATATACCGTTCATTTAAAAAATGTGGGTCTGGAAAATGGTCCATCATCTGTTCATTGGGCACATCTGCCAACTCGTGATTGCCGAAATGAAATGTCGTAGATAATCCTTTATTGACGAAAAATTCGACAACAGCTAGGCAACGATCTACTTTATTGGCCGTATCTCCGGCTAGATGAAGCCGAGTGATCTTGTGCTTTTGCAAAACTTGCCAAAGCTGCATCAGCTCTGATTCGCCGAATTTATTGATGTCCACATGTAAGTCGCTGATGATCGCCAATTTTCCCATTTTATCCCTCTAGTCTTTTCGAACAACTTGCAAGTTGCCTTTTCTCAAGCCGCTTGGTCCTTTTAATTGTAAACTATTATAAGTTGGTTCTAAAGCAAGTGTTGATGGATCATCCATGTAAAGTATTGCACTGTCTTTGATTTTGATTGGTCCAACTGGTGTATCAGCCACTACAGAATAAAGACTTAGATCTGTTTGTGTATCTTTTTTAACAATGATCAATCGAAATGCCGTGTCTAATTGGCAACTGACTTGGCTTTCTGCAAATGGACCGTCGCCGTTTTCGATATCTAATAAAAGTTGATCATCTGCTTCTAACTTATTTTTCAATACTTCTTGTGCTTCTTTTGTCACTTCTAATTTCATCTGTATCACCTCACGTCATAGAATAATCACTTTATTCATCAGATGCAACTAATTTGTCTGGTTTTAGCTGTTTTCTGTTTGTTGGAGAGCCAACCATTTGGATCTTGTGATTCCTCTTATCACTAAAGAAACCACTTCACCATTTCTTCGCTCAGCATCTGAGATCAATCCTTCTTTTTTCATATGTAACTTCTCCATTACCCGTCCCGAATTGGAATTTCTCACGTCATGGGTAGCAAAGATCCTTACAAGATCTAATTGTTCGAAACCTAGTTTCAGCAAAGCAGCGGTAGCTTCAGGCATATAGCCATTTCCCCAATAGGCAGAATTGAGCGCATAGCCGATTTCGGCAGTCCCGTTATGGTCATTCACACGGATATCTGTCGTTCCGATCAGTTTACCTGATTTTTTTAGTTCTATACCATATTTTCCTAAAGGGTCCTTTATAAAGGATGTAGCAATATTTGCTCTTGTTTCTGCTAATGATTGGTTTGCGGGAAAGAGGAACCGTGTCGTTACCTCATCACTTGCATATTCATATACATCCTCTGTATCTGCTAAAGTGACGGGTCGTAAAATAAGTCGTTCTGTTTCTATCCATTGATTTTCTGCCAGTACAAGGTCTGTTTTAATTTCTTCTCCCATCTAAATCCGCTTCTTTCGTTATTTTTTCTCTACTATAGCGAAGCAGGCTCCAAAAAGCAACCTGTTCTTTGTCCAACCTTATCCATTCCTTAAATAACAAAATATATTCTAAAAAATAAACATCCCTTAATAACTATTGGAAAAAGAATAACTTTTTGTTCACGGATTATTAACAACTCTTCGGTAAAGTAAACTTATCAAATAAAAAGACTTCTTTGGAGGAATCACTATGAAAGAATATATAAAAAGTATCTATTTTATCGAAGAAACACAAAACATCGAGGGTTCTTATATTGAAGTAAAAACACTTTTTGTCAATGAAGATAAAACAAAAGCATTGGATATCTATAAAAAATTAGCTGCAAAACAAACGAATAGTTTTGGATTGATATTAAGCGAGTATAAGATCAAAGCAGAAGAAAGTTATTTCTATCAATTATTGAAACGTTGGAGTAAGCTTCCCGCCGATTTTTATCGAAAAATGCAGATCATCAACTATCAGCCGCTTGCTGAGACACATGCGTGAATAAAGGTTGTGAAATCAGCTCTTTAACCTGAGTATTAAAGAAAAAAGATTTCCCAAACACATAAAAACCGACCTCTAAAGTTAGCTGGAAAATCTAACTTTTAGAGGTCGGTTCAATTTTTTCGATTATTTTTGATTCTACTTAAATGCTTGATCCACATCTTCGATCATCAGTTTCATTGACTCTAAACCGCCCCCGCTTAAATACCAAACATCTGGTTCAAGGGAGATGATCTGCTGATTTTTACCAGCATTCGTTTGTGCTACCAGTTCATTGGCAGAAATATCATCTTTGCTGTCGTCTCCACCAATAGCTTTTGTTCGGTCTACCACAAATAAGATATCCGGATTTTTTTCCAGCACATATTCATAAGAAACACTTTGACCGTGAGTGGATGCTTCGATTTGATCATCTACTTGTTCAAAGCCAAATAAATCATGGATGAAACCAAATCTAGAACCTGATCCATAGGCTGATAATTGCCCTTCATTCACAAGTGTGACTAGTGCTTTTTTGTCAGACGCTTCTGCTTTCTTTTTCGTCTGATCGATTGCATTGGATAATTCCTCTAATTGAGTTTTGGCTTCTTCTTGCTTGCCAAAGATCTCCCCTAAAGTAGTGACATTTTGCTGGAAAGATTCCCATGGCTTTTTCGCATCTAAAGAAAGGGAAATAGTCGGAGCGATTTGACTTAGATCTTTTTGAAAATCTCTTTGTCGGCCAGAAATGATGATCAGATCTGGCTGAAGCTGATTGATTTTTTCTAAGTCTGGTTCTTTGATCCCACCTGCTGATTCCACTTTTTTATAGGAGGAAAGATACTCAGGAAGGCTGCTCGTAGCTGCTCCAACTACCTTATCTCCAACACCAAGAGCATCCATCGTATCTAAAGAACCATTGTCGAATACGACGACTTTTTTAGGATTCTTTGGCACCTCGATTTGATCGCCATTACTGTCTTTTATCGTTAATGCCGTTTCAGCTTGCGTACTGCTTTTCTTTGTATCTGCCTGACTGGTGTTGTTACTATTTCCACATGCTGCTAAACCAAATGATGCTAGAATCAAAATACCTACTACTAATTTTTTCATCTCTTCTCTCCTAATGTTAGTTTTAGAAATAAAGACAGAATCTGCGGCCTTCAATCTCACAAATCCGTATGTCCATTTCGTACAATTCATCCAATACATCTTTTTTTATCATTTCTTGGGTCGTTCCTTGCGTAAATAACTGCCCCTCTTTCATTGCAACGATCTCGTCTGCATAACTTGCAGCAAAGTTGATATCATGAAGAACGATAACAATTGTTTTCCCAATTTCTTGTACTAACTTTTTCAAAATCTGCATGATTTGAACAGCAAAATTCATATCCAGATTGTTCAAAGGTTCATCCAGTAAAATATAATCCGTGTCTTGCGCTAGTACCATTGCAATATACGCACGTTGGAGTTGACCTCCTGAAAGAGTGTCAATCGATTGATCTGCTATTTCTTCTAACCCGAGGTGTTCCAGTGATTCCTGAACGATTTTTTGATCTTTTGTCGTCAATTTTCCTTTCGTATAAGGAAATCGTCCAAATTCTACTAATTCTTTCACGGTGATTTGGACATTTATTTCATTCGATTGTCGCAAGATCGATAATTTTTTGGCTAATTCATTGGATTTCCAAGCCTTTACTTCGTTATGGTCTAAATAGATTTCACCTGTATCTTTTGGTATCAAACGACTGATCATCGACAACACAGTTGACTTTCCAGCACCATTAGGACCGATAAAAGCAGTCAACTTCTTTTCAGGAATCGTTAACTGTACATCTTTGACCACTGATTTTCCATGGTACAGTTTATTGACCTTTTGTAAATCGATCATAGGATACTCTTCCTTTCGCGAATCAATTTTGTGACAAAATAAATTCCTCCGACAAATTCAACGACGACACTCACTGTTGTATTCCAGCCGAAAATCTGCTCTACTGCGAGCTGTCCGCCTGTCAGAAATAGCATAGCTACCAGAAAGCTTCCGATAAATAGCTGACCATGACGATAAGTAGAAAAGACACGGTAACTGACATTTGCGACAATAAACCCTAAAAAAGTAACTGGACCCACAAGAGCCGTTGATGTTCCTGTCAAAAGACTGACACAACACAAAATAAAAAATTCAAATCGATCTGTGTCTATCCCAAGGTTTACAGCTTGTTCATTCCCAAGATGGAAAACGTCTAGCACATGTCGATATCGAAATAACAGGAACCAACAGCCGATAATGATCAAAGAAGCAGGCAAAAGATACTGGCTTTGGATATTGCCAAAACTTGCAAATAATCTCCCTTGAAGCAAATCATATTCATTCGGATCCATGATAACTTGTAAAAAGGTACTGAAACTACCAAAAAGCGTACCTAAAATCATCCCTGACATCAGTAACAAAAAAAGATTCGCTTTCATTTTTTTCAAAAGAAAGAAAAATAACAACAGACTCAACCCGACCATCAGCCCAACGTTCAATAAGAAAAAACCTGTACCTGTCTGCTGAAGCATCGTCACTCCTCCGATAAAGAAGAAAAGGACCGTTTGGACAAGGACATATAACGACTCAAGTCCCAATACGGAAGGAGTCAAAAACTGGTTATGCGTAATTGTCTGAAAGCTGATCGTAGCACTGCTGACAGCTAGCGAGACAAGGATAAATGCAAAAATTTTCTTACTCCTCAATGCCCACGCAAAATGCCAGTTTCCATATGTATGGATTGTCAAGTACACTCCTGTAACAAATAGAACAAGAACAAGCATACCAATAAAAATAGATGGCTTTTTTTTAAGCATATCGTCGCCCCCTTATCAGAAGATAAAGGAAGATAGCCCCACCGATGATTCCAACGATCACACTGACTGGTATTTCATAAGGAAAAATCAACACACGAGCGACAAGATCGCAAAATACTAAGAACAAACTACCTGCTAAAGCAGTTACGCTAATTGTTTTGTGCACTTGATCTCCGTATATTCTAGAGACAAGATTCGGAATGATCACTCCGATAAAAGGAATGCTTCCCACCATAATCAACATGACTGCACTAGCCAATGAAACCAAGCCAATACCTAAAAACTGCATCTTCTGGTAATCTATACCCAAATTTACTGCAAACGATTCGCCCAGACCGATGATCGTAAATCGGTAAGCAAATAGCCAAACCAAGAGCAACAATGGAACAACAGCATACAGTAACTCATAATTTCCTCGTATCACAGTCGCAAAATTCCCTTGAAGCCACGAAGTCATATTTTGTACCAACTGGAATTGATAAGCAAAAAAAGTAGCAACTGAACCAATGATATTCCCTAACATGACCCCAATCAACGGAAGCATCAATTGATTTTTCTGGGGGAACAATCGCGTAAGGGATAAAAAAAGCAATGTTCCTGCGAAGGCAAAGCAAAATGCAGTCAAGGATCGGACGATCAAGGATGCACCAGGTAGGAAAATCATGGCCACTAAAATACCTAAACGCGCACTATCCATCGTACCCGCAGTCGTCGGTGAAACAAATTTATTTTGGGTCAAATGTTGCATGATCAACCCACAAATGCTACTAGTCGCTCCCACAAGAATCAAACAAATCGTTCGCGGCAAACGAGTCGCTAGCAAGATTTGTAAACTTTGCCCATTTAACTGGAGCAATTCTGACAATTGTACATTCGATACTCCAATGAACAATGAAATACTACTTAAAATAACTAATAATGCTACTAGTCGTCCGTAGCGCATCCAATCCACCTTTCTAATTGAGAATGATTTTCATTCTTATTTTAAGTGAATCGTTGAACAAAAGCAACCGCTTTTTCATATGTTTTAGGTATTATTGGGAATATGCTATAATCGTAAGAAAGACAAAGAGAAGAAGGAGGGTATTTTTTATGGCACAAGATGATGTAAAAAGCCATTTGGATAAGGGACTTTATGGTACACCTTTAGTGAACCCTGAAGAACAGCATAAATATTTAGGGACATTCAGGGAACGTTGCTATCTTAGTATGACTGTTGCTGAAATGATCCAACCGAAAAACAAAGAAAACTTTTTAAAAGAACTCAAAAAACATCCAGATGCTTCCATACTCTTGAATGGGGCTCTACCCCTTTCTGTCCAAAACCAATATATCCAGCTAGCAACGAAAAACAATAGCCGATTTACTGTAGTCAACGATTATGTTACTGCAAATCCTGAGGAATTCGGATTGCTCTTAACAGCAAAAGAAGCAGTAAATGAACCTGTGATCGATATCGAAAAAAAATACCCAGAAGAAAACTCTTCGCCAGCTGAAAAAGAAAAACCAAAAAAGAAAAAAAGCTTCTGGGACCGTTTATTTTAAAACGAAAAAACACATAAATTTTTACATGTAAAAAAGCTTTTGAACAGATTGACATCAAATAGGACAATCTGTCAAAAGCTTTTTCGTTTAAAATACTTCAGGATATAACAATTTCAATACATTCATCGTCAATCTTCTGCCTTTTCCTGCAAAAGGATAAACATGCATATGCATCGCTGGATTGAAATTTGCTTCGATGATCCCGTATGCTTTTTTATCGGTTGTAGGATCGATTTCTTTATCTGGTATGATCAAATCAATACCACTGATTTTAGCTCCTAGTGCTTCTACCGCAGAAACGGCGATTTTTTTGTAAGTTTCAGAAAATTCATCAGTCATATCGATCGAATCACCGCCCGTACTGATATTTGAGTTCTCCCTTAGATAAACAATTTGATTGGCTTGGGGAACTGATTCGATCGTTAACCCTTGTTCTTTCAACATCAATTGTTCTAATTCGCCTAATTGGATCAATTCCAACGGTGCACGATGATTCGTTCCACGCAAAGGGTCACTATTTTTTTCTTCAACAAGTTCTTTCACTGTTCGTATACCGTCACCAATAACATTAGCAGGGACTCGCAACATGATGGCTTGGACTTCTCCATCGATTACAAAGAAACGATATTCTGTTCCCGGCATAAATTCTTCTACTAAAACCGAGCTGTCTTCACGAAAAGCAATCGCCAATCCTGCTTGATAATCCTCCAGATCAGCCCCTTCCTTGAAAATCGTGATACCCAACCCGTAATTTGTGGACTTAGGTTTGATCACAAAGGCCTGATCGGCAAATCTTGGATAAGCTTTTACGGCTTCTTCCATGGATGAAAATTCTGCACCACCTGGCACTCGGAACCCAGCTTCTTTTAAAACTTTTTTCGTTACTGTTTTGTTTTCCATGATAAGTGGAACGATATAGCTGTCCTTACTTGTCATGTTTGCATTTTTCACATATTCTACATGGTCTTGGAATTGCAGACGCAAAAATTGATCCGACTCATCTAATACTTTGACTTGGACACCTTTTTGGATAGCATCGAACATAAATATCTGAGTAGAAAGTTCCATTTCGCGAAAACCAGCCAACTGATAGGGACGTTCATGGCTTTCTTTATAATATTGATGCCCCAATGCCACAGCAACTTCTTGCTGACTCGATAGCTGTGCTTCTTGATAGAGTTTCGCTGCTAATGTTTGTTCGGGATGATCCATTTGAATCAATGCTTCCTCCACTAAATAAAGAGAATCCAACCAATCCAATTCAACCAACATTTGCTTCATCCCTTCAAGGATTTCTCTACCTTCTTGATGAAATTCTGTTTGATCTGATGGTTGTTCTAGTGCTACTTTGTTATTTCGAGTTGTACCTTCTGCCACCCATTGGTCACTGTCTTCTTTTTCTTCTGTCCATAGCATATACATCAGGAATAATTGTAAGAAACGAACTTGTTCCGGATTGATTCCCAGCCTTGCGTAAGGGTTCAGATCGATATTCCGCAATTCAATATAACGAACGCCTGTTGTTGCTAAATCTGCGACTTTCTTTCCGCCTCGGAAACGAAGCGGTGTATAAAATTCTTTTTCCTCTGAAAGTTTCCCTTCTTCGATCATTCGCTCAATATCTGCTAAATACTGTTTCATGGAAGCATAGGAAACTTTCACATTTGGATGATTCGTGTAGCCTAGCGCACTGTTTCGAATACTGCGAACAGGTTCTTGCGGATGCGATTCATTTATAAAATAGTTTTTCTCACTCATCGGTGAAGCACCAAATAAATAAGTGATCATCCAGCGATAACGTAAAAAATTTCTCGCTGTTTTCAAATAAAGTTCTGTTTTGAATTCAGAAAAATCCTGAAATTCTTCCTGATGGCTGAACAATGTTCTTAATAATTCGTCACCAAATTCAAAATTGAAATGGATGCCGCTTACCATCTGTTTTCGCTTCCCATATTCTTTTGCTAAATAACGTCGATACAAGACATCTTCGAAATTTTTTAATTTTGCAATAATGATTTCTTCGTCTTTTTCCGGTAAGGCAGGTGGCATACTTAATGGCCAGATCATCTCTTCTTTCGGTATAGAACGAGCAGTCACATCATAAACAGCAGCCAGATACTGAAATAATTCGGGAATAGAATCGGTAACAGGGGTGATCATCTCTGTTTGTGTTTCGCTAAAATCTGTTTGGATATAGGGATGATAGGATCGATCGCCAAAGATTGCTGGATGATCGGTTTTTGCTAGATTTCCTGCAAGATCAACCCGCTGTCCTTCCCGTTCTATACCAAATCGAGCTTGGTCGATAAAAGGACGCGCATTGTCATGCAATAATAATTGCTTAAAATTCATCATTAAGTGACCTCCAATTCATATGAATCTAATTATAATCAAAAAGTCTAAGAAAAAGAACGAAATTGTTTGAGAACCGCTTACAAATAAGTATAAAAATGAAGGCATCAAAAACACAGCTATGTTAAAAACAATCATTCAAACAAGGAGCTGCAACTTTTGTCACAGCTCCTGCTTTTTAGACATGGGTTATTCTTCTTTTAGTAATCCTTTGAATAATCCAACGACAAAATCGTTTGGATCAAACGGCTCCAAGTCATCGATTCCTTCACCCAACCCGACCAATTTCACTGGTAAATGCAATTCATTACGGATAGCAAGTACGATACCGCCTTTTGCTGTACCATCTAATTTTGTCAAAACAAGACCGGTCACATCTGTTGTTTCTTTGAATTGTTTTGCTTGAACCATCGCGTTTTGACCAGTTGTTGCATCTAATACAAGTAATGTTTCTTGGGGTGCTTCTGGTAATTCCCGCTGGATTACTCGTTTTATTTTTTCTAATTCGTTCATCAAGTTCACTTTATTTTGCAGTCGGCCTGCAGTATCAACTAGTAAAACATCTGCCTGCTCTGTCTTTGCTCTTTCCAAAGCATCGAATACGACAGCTGCTGGATCGCCGCCTGCATTGCCACGAACAACTTCAACACCAGCGCGTTCGCCCCAGACAACTAATTGGTCGATTGCTCCAGCACGGAAGGTATCTGCTGCTGCCATCAATACTTTTTTACCTTCATTTTTGAACTGATGGGCAAGTTTACCAATACTTGTTGTTTTCCCTACACCATTGACGCCGACAAACAAAATAACTGTTAGTCCGTCTTCTTGGATATTTAGTTCATTTACTTCATTGATTCCTTCCGCTTCATAGAGATCCACAAGTTTCTCGATGATTGCATTTTGGACTTCTGCCGATTTTTTCGCATTTCTGAGTTTCACTTCTTGACGTAACGCTTCGGTAATTCGTATCGCTGTTTCAAAACCTACATCTGCCCCGATAAGTGTTTCTTCTAATTCTTCAAAAAAGTCTTCATCGACTGTTCGAAAATTGGCAAACAGCTCATTCATCCGTTCACCAAATGTTTTACGCGTCTTTTCTAAACCCTTGTCGTACTTCTCCTGTACTTCAACTTCTTCCGTTTTCTCCTCGCCAGTAAAAGCACGCTTGATTTTATCAAAAAATCCCATTTGACTCCCCCCTACTCTAATACAAATTTTTGGATCACTTTGGCTACGCCATTTTCTTCATTGCTGGCTGTCACGAAATCTGCTGCTTCTTTGACGAAAGGCACAGCATTCTCCATCGCTACGCCTAGACCAGCGTATTGGATCATCGGTAAATCATTTTCTTCATCACCGATTGCCATGATTTCTTCTTGTTTCAAACCAAGATCTTTTGCCAATAAAGAAATACCATAAGCTTTTGTGACACCTTTTGGCATAAATTCCAAAAGCATACTTCTCGTTTTGATGATCTCATACATTTCATGGAATTCTGCTGGTATTTCTTTGATTTTAGGATCTAATTCTTCTTGGTCATAAGCGATTACTGCCTTATTAAGCACAAATTCATCTGTAATATCGCTTATATCCGCTGGTTGGAATTGCAGCAGCTTATTCAACACATTGTACAAGGATTGCTTTCTTGGGGCACTAGGCAGCTGTAAAACCACATTGTCAGACAAAACATCTAGTGGCAGATCCAATTGCTGAGCCAATTTGTATAAGCGTTGGATATCTAATACTTCCATCACTTTCTTTTCCATGATTTCACCAGTATCGTTTTTTTGTACCAAACCGCCGTTGAAAGTGATGCTGTAGTCACCCTCATCTACCAGCCCTAATTCTTGCAGATAATGCGCCATCGCAGCTAAGGGGCGTCCTGTGCATAGAACGATCTTGACCCCTTGCTGTTTTGCTTGTGCTAATGCTTGTTTATTCTCATCTGAAATCAGCTTTTGTTCATTTAATAATGTACCGTCCAAATCAATTGCTACTAATTTGATCATTTTCGTTCCTACACTTTCGTTTCGTTGATTTTCGCCTCTTCATTGATATCTTCCATCCGTACAGAAACGATTTTTGATACACCGGATTCCTGCATCGTTACTCCGTACAGTACATCTGCTGCGACCATCGTTCCTTTGCGGTGTGTGACTACGATAAATTGTGTGTCATCTTGGAAGTCGCTTAAGTAACGACCAAAACGTTTCACATTTGCTTCATCTAACGCTGCTTCTACCTCATCTAAGATACAAAACGGAACAGGACAGACACGGATAATAGAAAAGAGCAGCGCAATGGCTGTAAGTGCTCGTTCTCCTCCGGAAAGCAAACTTAAACTTTGCAGTTTCTTGCCAGGAGGTTGTACTTCAATCTCAATACCTGTTTTCAGCAGATCCGTTGGTTCTGTCAATACTAATTCAGCTTTACCGCCGCCAAACATATTTGGAAAGACAATTTTGAATTCTTGACGGATAGCTTCAAATACTTCTTTGAATCTTGTCCGCACTTCGTCATCCATCTCATCCATCGTTTCAAACAACTGGTTTTTCGCTGCTAACAGATCATCTCGCTGTGTTGCTAAGAATGTATGTCTTTCACTGACTTGTTCGTATTGTTCGATTGAATTTAAGTTTACTGGCCCTAGCTTTTCAATTTGTTCTTTTAAGGAGGCAACCTTTATTCTGCTGTCTTCGATATCGGTTGTTTCTTGATAGTCGTGGGAAGCTTTCTCAAATGTCAGCTGATATTCTGACTGCAGATAGGTCAAATGATTATCTAAAATCATTTCAGCTCGGTCTTTTTGGACTTCTAATTTGGATTGTTCCGACAGTCGTGCTTTTTGCTCACGATTACGCTCTGCCAAGAATGCTTCAAGCTCATCGATCTCCCTTTGCCTTCTATCTCGCTGCTCTTTGGCTTTTGCCAACTCGGCTTTCAATGTTTCTCGCTGAGCAGATAATTCGTTAATTTGTTTTTCCAAACTTTCTTCTGTGACTTCATGATCAGAAAAGTCTGCTGTCAATGTCGCCAACTGTTTTTCTATCGCTTCTTGACGTTCGATTGCCTCTGCTTTTTGGACTCGGGCACCGCGGAGCTGGATCTGCAGATGATTAAACTGCTCTTTCAAGACAGCAAGATCTGCTTGTTCTTGTGCTTTTTGACTTTGCACTTGTGCTCTTCTGGCTTCCATCTGGTCACTTTCTTGACTTAAAGATTTGATCTCTTCGTCGATTTGTTGACGTTGCGTTTCAAGATCTGTTTGTTTGTCTTTCAACTCGTTCGTTTGTTTTTCGTAATCTTCGATAAACTGCTGCAGCTCACGTGTCTCAAAAGTTGAGATTTGCTTTTCTTTTTCAAAACGTTCAAGTTCGTTTATGATGTTTTGCAACTGATTTGTCGCTTCTTGTTCTTCAAAACGTAATTGTTCGCCTCGTGTACGCAAAACTTCTTGTTCTTCGGCTAAACGAGCTGTTTCTTGTTGCAGCTCCTGAACTTTCTTTTCTTGCACTTGAAGTTGTTTATCTGCTTCTTCGAATTCACTAGTCAACTGTTTCAATTCTTGGTTCTGTACAAACAAACTGCCTTGGTTTCCTCGTTTGTTCGCTCCACCTGTCATGGATCCTCCGGCATTCATCACGTCACCTTCTAAGGAAACCACTCGGTATTGATAGCGGATCGTTTGCGCGATTGCATTAGCACTAGTTAAGTCTTTTGCTAAAAGGATCGTTCCTAACAGGTTTTGAACCACTGTTTGGATTTGATCAGGATAAGCAACTTGTTCACTGGCAATCCCTATAAACCCTTCTACAGCTACTGCTTGTGTCAATATATGAGCTGGTAACTGTCTTGGTTTGATTGTCGTCAGCGGAAGGAATGTTGCTCTTCCTCCTCTTTGCTGTTTCAAATACGTGATAGCTTGCCGAGCATCTTTTTCATTTTCAACGATGACATGTTGAGCTGCTCCACCTAAAGCTGTTTCAATGGCTAACGTGAAATCTGCAGGGACGTCGATCAGTTCAGCCACTGCTCCGACAATACCGGAAAGCTGCTGTTTATGCTGCAAGACCAATCGAACGCCTTGGTAAAAACCAAAATAGTTTTCTTGGATCTCTTGAAGGCTTTTCTGACGAGCACGCAGCTGCTGGACTTGATTCATCAATTGATACATTTTAGGCTGTTCTTTTGCTAATGCTTCTTGGAACTTTTTCCCGTTTCGTTGGATCATTTCTAACTTCTCTTTTGTTTCAGTTAAAGATGATTTTAGCTGCGCCTGCTTTTGTGTCAATTCTTCTTTTTGTAAGATCAATCGGTCTACTGATGCTTCTACTTCCGATTGCTTGGCTAACGTCTGCTTGCTTTTTGCTGTTTCTTGTACATATTGACGTTCTAGATACTTCAGTTCGTTTCCTACAGCTGCTTGTTCTTGCATCAAATCAACATATTGATCTCTTAGTTCTGCCAATAATTCTTTCGTTGATTTTTGGTATTTTTCTAATTCTTGCTGTGTTTTTATGAGATTTGCTTCAGCTTTTTGGATCTCTGTTTCTTTTTCTGCTGCTTCTTTCATCAAGCTTTCTTGAAGCTTTTCAAAATGTTTAACCTTTTTTTGTGCTTCTGCTAATGAAGTTTGATATTCTTGCGAGCTTTTTTGTGTATGCTTTGTCCGCTCCTGCAAAACATCTTTTTGTCCTTCTGTCTGCTTCAGTTTTTCCGAAAGATCTAATAATACTTGCTGATTTTTTTCGATCAGACGGTCGGCTTGCGCATTTTCTTTACGCTGCTTCGCCAAAATGGATTCTTGTTCTTGGATCGACTCAGATAGTTTGCCTAATTCTAGATTGAATTTCGCAAGCTGTGCTTGTTTGTTTTCCCAATCTTTTTTTGCTGTCTTGATTTCAGCAACCATCAAAGAAACATCGGTTTGAGTCAGTGTTTCTTTTAGCCGTAAAAACTCCTTTGCTGCCTCACTCTGGGCGGCCAAAGGAGTTAACTGTTCTTCCAATTCATGGATGATGTCTTGGACGCGGCTGAGGTTGTCTTCTGTTTCAAAAAGCTTTTGTTCTGCTTTCTTTTTCCGCTGCTTGTATTTCAACACACCAGCTGCTTCTTCAAAGATCCCACGACGGTCTTCCGGTTTACTACTGAAAATCGCTTCTACTTTTCCTTGAGAAATGATTGAGAACGATTCTTTTCCTAATCCAGAATCTAAGAACAATTCTTGGATATCTTTTAATCTGCAGCTTTGTTTATTGATGAAAAACTCGCTTTCCCCAGTCCGTCGGTAACGGCGGGTTACACTGATCTCATTGTACTCCAATGGCAGATAATGATCACTATTGTCTAAAATCACTGTGACTTCTGCAATATTCAGCTGCTTACGGGTATCGGAACCGGCAAAGATGATATCCGGCATTTTTCCGCCTCGCAAACTTTTAGCAGATTGTTCTCCTAATACCCAGCGGATAGCTTCTGTAATATTGCTTTTTCCGCTGCCATTTGGTCCAACCACTGCTGTGACGCTGTTTTCAAAATCAATGACTGTCTTGTCTGCAAATGATTTAAAACCGGCTATTTCAATTCGTTTCAAATACAAAGCTTTCCCTCACTTACTTTTACAGTGCTGCCAATGCATTTTCCGCCGCAGCTTGTTCTGCTAATTTTTTCGATTTTCCTTGTCCAGTGCCAATCAATTGATCATCTACGTAAACTTCGATCCAAAATACTCGTTCATGAGCTGGACCTTCTTCATTGATCAATCGGTATTCGATCGATACATCACCTGATTTTTGCAAGACTTCTTGCAATTTTGTTTTATGATCCATCTCATGTGAAAAAGCACCTGCTTTGACTTTAGGAAAAATCACTTTTTCGATGAACGCATGGGTCGTGTCGAATCCTTGGTCAAGATATAACGCGCCTAAAAAAGCTTCGAATAGGTCGCAAAGCAATGCTGGTCGCGTACGTCCTCCTGAATTCTCTTCTCCCTTGCCCAACAGAACATATTGATCAAAGTGACATTCTTTGGCAAATTTCGATAAGCTGTCTTCGCGAACGATCGCTGCTCGTGTTTTTGTCAATTTTCCTTCTGGCAAATGAGGATATAAACGGAATAAATACTGAGAAACCATCAATTCTAAAACGGCATCTCCTAAAAATTCAAGTCGTTCATTATCCGATAATTGCAGATTGCGATGCTCATTCACATAGGATGAATGGGTAAAAGCTTGTTCAAGCAAATTTAGATCGTGAAAAACGATGTTATAATTTTCTTTTAGTTCTTTTGTCAGCTGGTTGTCCATTTTCCACATTCCTTTTATGGATATTTTTTCGATACTTCCTTATTATACTGGTTTTTTGTTAAATTTGAAATGGTTCGGGTAAAAGGTAAGTAAAGCTTTAATAATCCTAGTGATTGACGAGAAGTTGTGAAAAAGCCGTTTAGTTTGGAGTATTAGAGAAATAAACAGAAAAACAGCTTTTCATATTTTGCCGTTTCTTGAACGAATACCGTGGAATAGCTGATTGAACACTGTTCATACAAAAAAGGAATGTGACACGACTATTGTCACATTCCTTTTTTTGTACAATCCCTTATTCTCGTATGTTTTCAATGACTTCTTGGGCGGGTCCTAGCTGAACCTCTGAAACATGAATGCTCAATAGAAGAATCACCGTTAGTAACACTTAAAAAAGGAGCGAAATGAACACACACCATTTTACCCATCGTGGGTGAATCTTTGGCTGATGACTTTTCAATAAAACGATTGAAATAAACAGTCCAATCACTGGTAAACTATCAGACAAAACCAACAGAATAAACACATAAATAAGGTTTATTGGATTGATTTCTTCCATTCATTCATGTCCAACACATGATCGAATTCTGCTGCCAATGTTGGATCATGGGTGACCACAAGGACCGTAGCTCCTTTTGCATTCAGTTCTTGTAATGCTTGAAGGACGATTCCTTTGTTCTTTTGATCAAGAGAGGCTGTTGGCTCATCTGCAAAGATGATCTTTGGTTCTTTCAAAAATAAACGAGCAAGAGCTACTCGCTGCTGTTCTCCTCCGCTTAAGAGAAATATTTTTTTGTCTATCAAATGGTCTACCTGAAATTTTTCGAGGGATTCTTTGATTTTCTGCTCATCTTTTGAGATCAAGGTCAAGTTTTGCTTCACTGTTTCGTTGTCGATCAGTGCATAGTTTTGAAATAAAAAACCAGCTTGTTCCCGAAAAAATGTTTTTCTATTTTTTCGGCTGATTTTTTGGCTATTGATCAAGATTTCCCCTTCATTTATCGTTTCCAACTGGCCTAAACAGTTCAATAAAGTCGTTTTACCTATCCCACTTTCTCCTGTGATGGCAAGCATAGAACCCGCGGGCACAGAAAAAGAAAGGTGTTCAAAAATCGTTTTCTCTTTGTATTTTTTTGTGATTTTTCTAACATCAATCATTTTTGATCACCTCCAGCCGTTGCTTTTTCTCAGATAGATAAGTCGTTGGGAGTAGCAAAAACAGCTCAAAGCTGAATACAGCCAGTGCAATCGGCCATAAGTCCTTCTGCCATATGAGTAAGATCCCTAAAACACCTGAAGATATCCCCGCCGTCATGTAATAGTAAGTTTTGTGACGCTGGAACAGCGGTTTACCAGTAATGTACGCTAAAAATGATTTTTTCTTATTTACTTCTGTATAAATCATGCTCGCATATAGTTCAATAGCAACAAAACTGATAAGAATCAGTAAGAACACGACTAGTGCTGTGTAAAATTCTGAACGCGCTTTCGCAATTACTTCGCTGATTCTGTCTTTCACAGATGTTAGGCCGTAAAAATCATCTTCAATGCCATTCTCTTCAATAAACACTTGAACTTCTCGACCATTTCGAAACAAATAGGAGCCGTTCGATACCTCACTTATCCATATCTCTATATTAGGTTGAATCAAAGGCAAAGAAATGGACACAATGATCGGATTGAAAGAAAAGATATTCTCAAGTAAATCAAAATTATAATTAAAGATGATTTGATTCGATTGGGTATAGATCACCTTTAATTCCCCCTGATACTCGTCTTGTTCATACTCGAAGGAATTCTGGTAAAAAGTGATTTCATCTTCTGCCATTTTAACGATTAGATCCGTGTATTGCTTTTTATTTTCTGGGATCAACACATAGAAGAAGGCATCTTCTAATGGATAGATTGGTTTTCCGTGTATATCTTTGACTTTCAATTCGTGTACGGCATTATGGTTGACTAACCAATAAGCATCATTTTGAATGTAGGTAAGAACTTCACTCGTATGGCCAAATTCATTATCCCTCAAAAGGATCCCACCTGATTGTTCTGCTCGTTCTAATAAAGGAAGCATGTCCTGATTGATCCTTTTCGCTTCTTTTTTTCTTTCTTCTCTCGTAAAATTTCTAGAATTATCTGGTAATTTGGTCGTGATATTACTAAATCTCAAGTGATAATAATCAGGAATGTCATTCCAATAAGCTAATTGCTGTTCTAGTTGTTTGTTCTCATCCATACTAGACAAGATCATATTCCCGCTTACTACGATAAATACAAGCAAGGCGGCCTTGATAAGGTGATTCGTGTAGAACAGCCATCTATACGGTTTATGTCCCTTTATTTTATCAGCAATCGATCCCCATGAATAAATCACCCAGCTGCTTGATATGTGCATGATGATGATTCCAATGATCCCCCATAACAGGATCTGGGGATAAAGAAAGTGCAGATAGGGATAAAACCATGCAAAGCCAGCTAAAATAACCATGAAGATGGCCGCATCTATCAAACTATCTTTACACACTAGTTTTGCTTTGTTTCGTCCAAGTGTTTCGAGAATCCCGACTTTCTTTCTCATAGAGGACTTATAGAATAATAGAGCTAAGAATAAGCACAAGAAAAGCATACAGAACAATTGACCGATACTTAATAGCAAACCTGAAGCTAGATAAAGCGGCCATTGTGCCCTTTCAATCGTTATTTCCATCCCCATATCATAAAATTCTTCGATCATATTGGCAGGCGGTTCCTCTGTGATCATATAACCGCCAAGTACTTCTTCAGTAGATAGTTTCGAAGAATCATAAAAATTGATAGGATAATCGGATGCTATAGGGGAAAAGCTATAGGTCGAATACCCTTCTTTACCAAATGTATAGATATCTTTATACGTTTCCCCATCTTTGCCGATTCGAAAGAGGATCTTATGGAGATCCAATTGCTTTTCTCTAGCATATTTCGCAATCGTCTGGTACATTTCCTGTTGATTTTCTTCACCACTCGCTGCTTCGATGATGATCGATGAATGGATTTCTGGAATCGCTGATTTGATCATTTCGGTTCCAGCAAAAGAAATAGCATATAAAAAACTGGTGACTGTGAATAGAAAAAAGAAGCGATAGATTTTTTTCATCGTTTAGAAGAAAGAAGCGGCTGGATCAGCCGCACTAACGGCATTGATTGGTGGAATCCAGCTGCTCAAGGCAATAAGTGTACATGAACTTGCTATCATCTTTTTCACATTTCTCTTCATTTGTATCCGCTCCCTTTTTTGAGTGCCTAAAGTGTCTCACGAGTGACTATTGAAACATACTTGAACAAGCAACAAGGCGACAGTCGTTCGGTCCCCCTTTTTTTATTTTAAAAAGAGATAAGTTTGAACCTTCTCTTTTATTAACTACGCGAAAGATTCTCATCAGTTTAAAATAACAATAATTTTTATTAAACTTAAATTAAATAACATATATTTTATAAGATTTTCTTTTTTAAATTTATTTAAATTATATATAATAACATATTTATGTTCAATGTGTTTTTAAAATAAAATTTTAAAAAACTACATTTATTTTTATTCGCTACATAAAAATAACAATAAATAAAAAACCGAAAAAGGACATCGTCCTTTTTCGGTCATTTTTTATTGATTATGAACGTGAATTTGCTGTAACAGAAACATTTGCCCATGGGTTTGGTACATCATAGGACCAATCCCAGTCTTTGACACGGTCGTTGACTGGCAATACTTCGTTACGGAACAACGTTGGAATCGCAAATGCTTCTTCAAACGCATATTGTTGCCATTTTTGATAGGCTTCTTTCAAATAGTCTTCATCAAATGCTTTGCTTGAACTGATATCGTTGATCAATTTTGTATTTTCTTCTGATTCATAACGAGTGTAGTTGAATGCTGCATTTGGTCCCCATAGTCCACTTGGATTTGGATCAGTTCCTGTATTCCAAGCAGCTTGGTAAACATCGATTTCAGGATCATCATTTTCTAATTTATCGTAGAAAGAGTTGAACTCAATCAGACGACCTGTTGTGTATTGGACATCCAAACCGATTTCTTTCCATTGTTGGATATAGTAATCTGCCAATGGTTGCGCTGTTTCTCCACCGGACATCGAAGCAAAGTTAATGGTTAGTTTGTTTCCATCTTTGTCTTCTCTTAAACCATCGTCGTCCACATCTTTGTAGCCGGCATCATCCAATAGTTTTTTCGCTTTGTCTAAATCTTGTGTGAATCCTTTCATCTCATCATCATGGTATGGCTGGAATACTGGAGGGATCAATGAAGTCGCATTGCTTCTCAAACCTGCATAGAAACGTTCACCTACTGCATTGTTATCTAATGCATAGCCCATGGCTTGACGTAATGATTTATCAGCCATTTTTGAATCTGGATTGTATTCCACACTCTTTGTATCTGAATTCCATTTACCTAACTTGAATCCTAGATAAGTATAAGAAGTTTGTTCACGGCCTAAGTTTGTATAGCCAGCAATTTCTTTATACGTATCATAAGTATCTGTTGGCATTTGGAAAATCATGTCATATAGCTTAGAGTTCAATGCTTCAGTTGCACTAGCCATCGGTACAGATTTCATCGTGATCTTTTTCAATTTAGGTGTACCGTTCCAGTAGTGCTCGTTTGGTAAGTACTCTACTGATTCTCCTGCAACAATATTACTCATGTAATAAGGGCCGAAAGTCACTGGATTTTTACGTACTTGATCGCTTGATTCCATGTCTTTGATTGCTACACCTTCTAACGTATGTTTCGGTGCTGCATATGTCCAGATACCGCCACCCGATTGAAGCATGCTTGGATTTACTTCTTTATATTCGATTTCAACTGTTTTGTCGTCTATCTTTTTGATTCCAGAGATCGTATCGGCACTTCCATCATGATATTCTTCCATACCTACGATGTTACGGAAAGTGTCGTCATAACGGATACCAGTGTAATCTTTATTCCCAATGATTTCGTAAGGGAAAATCACATCGTCCGCCGTTACATCTTCACCATCTGACCATTTGACGTTGTCTTTTACTTTGATTGTCGCTTTTTTCGTATCTTCGTCTAGATCAAGTGTTGCAGCTCCGTCATCTGTGATTCTAAAATCATCATCGTTTGCAAACAATGGTTCGTGAGAGGGTGCCATAAACGCTGCATCATATGAATCTTGATAAAACTCCCACTGGAACAATCCTTTGAACTGACTGTCCGTTGCGACCGCAGCTTCTAATTCACCGTCTTCGATTGCATCATCATTGTTTTTTGTTGCGATTGGAAAAGTTAATTCCTCTTTGTTATTGCTGTTGCCTCCAGAGTTATTTCCAGAAGTATCTGTACCTCCGCCCCCGCATGCTGCAAGAACGACAGCAGACATCAGCGTTGCAAATCCAAAAATCGTTTTCTTCATTCCTATTTCCCCCTTCGCTTCTATAACTAGCCTAACCGTTGGCGTGCATCTGCAGAACGCTTGAATGCCTGTCCAACATAATTGATACTCAACATCAAAACTAAAATGAGGATTGATGCGGGTAACCAGATCCATTGCCGATTCACTAAGACTTCTCCATTACTTGCATAACCGATCAGTGTACCTAAACTAGGTACATTTGCCGGCAAACCGAAACCTAAGAAAGTCAAAGTTGTCTCGATACCGATGTTTGCCGCAAAGTTCATTGTCAAGTTCGTAATGATCAATGAACTTAGATTCGGCATGATTTCGCGGAACATGATTTTAAAATCACTTGTTCCCATTGTTTTTGAGGCACTGACATAATCTCTTCTTGCTTCAGATAATGTCTTGCTTCGGAATAATCGGGCTTTAGCTACCCAATAAAATGCACTCATGATGAAAATAAAGGACCAGACATTGTATCTAGAAATAATCGATACGAAGACGATGATGATCAGCATGATCGGTAGAATCATGATAAAATCAACGATTCGCATCAAGATGTTGTCAATGATCCCTCCGTAGTAGCCAGAGATGATCCCTAATCCAACCCCGATGATCGAAGTAAGGATCGTGATCGCAAATCCGATCGTAACAGAGTTTCTAGCACCTATGATCAATTGACCTAATACATCACGTCCGCCTTCATCTGCTCCCAGAATGAACTTTTGTCCTTGTGTCGAAACTGCTCCTGGGGCAGCATATTTGTCAAAAATACTAACATACATCACTTTATCTTGATCGGTCAGCATTGCACCGATAAAAATCACTAATAATAAAACCACTAGCAAACCTAATGAAAAAATAGCGATTTTATCTTTTTTAAATTCTCGAGCAATCATTCGTATCCCCATAGGAGGGATACTTTCTTGAACTGCTGTATTGTTTTTTTCACTCATCGATCCATTCTCCTTTCTGATTGGTTTTATTGAATCCGAATGCGCGGGTCAACGATACTCATAATGATATCTGACAGTAATGTCCCCACTAGCGTCGCGATTCCTAAAATCAATACTAAGGATGTGATCACGGTGTAGTCTCGTTGACCAATAGAGTCAATAAATAGTTTCCCGACTCCTGGATAGCCAAAAATCTTTTCGATAACTACAGAACCAGCAATCAACGAAGTGATTTCATACCCCATTTGCGAAGCCATCGGCAACGCTGCATTCCGGAAGATATGTCTACTGAATACTTTATTCGTCGGTACCCCTTTGGAACGGGCTGTTCTGACAAAATCAAGCGACTTCGAATCGATTACTTCGCTTCGCAGATATTGGATCGTAACGGCAGTCGCCAGAAATGCTTGGGTAATCGATGGTAGCAGAATATATTTCAAGCGATCTATCCACTGAGTGATAAATCCCCCTTGCAAACCTAGTGTTTGAGAACCGCTTGTTGGGAACCAGCCTAAACGATAACCAAAAACAAACAGCATGATCAAGCCGAAGATAAATAACGGAACAGCAAAACTAAAGAAGTTATAAATCACGACGATCTTATCCAAGATCGAATTTTGATACCGGCCTGCTAGCATCCCTAGAGGCACAGCAATCAAATAAGTAAGGACAACTGTCAAGATCGATAGATATAACGTGTTGATGATCCGTTCACCGATTAAGTCAGCAACAGAGCGTTTGTATAAGAAACTTTGACCAAAATCGCCTTGCAAAGCATTTCCGATCCAACGGAAGTACTGGACATACCATGGGTCATTCAATCCAGCTGATTGTCGCATTTGTTCGATCACTGCCGGATCTTGGTTTGGGTTGATCAAACCAGTAAATGGATCCCCTGGCATCGCTTGGGCTAATAAGAAGATCAGAACACTTAAAATAATAACTTGCGGGATCATCAATAAAACACGTCGCAGAATCGTTTTCCACATTAGCTCGCACCTCCATCTTTCAACGCCACTTTATGTGTAGTTGTGATCGTACGCAAATCGTAGACTCGGCCAGTCGCATCATAATATTCTCTTTGGTTTTGGATATACTCTTGTTCTACTTTTCGGCGATTTTCTTTGTGGCTTTCCCGATTTTCTACATCGATTTGCGGAATTGCTGAAAGCAGACGTTTCGTATAGATGTGGCGCGGGTCATTATAAATGTCCTCTCTTGTACCGATTTCTACAAATCGACCTTTGTACATAATCGCGATGTTGTCGCACATATGTTTTACTACACCTAAATCATGAGAAATAAATAAATAGCTGAGACCGTATTCTTGCTGGATCCGTTTCATGAAATTCAATACTTGCGCTTGAACAGATAGATCCAGAGCAGATACCGGTTCATCGGCCACGATTAATTTTGGATTAGTAGCAACAGCGCGGGCTACTCCTAGACGTTGGCGTTGTCCCCCTGAAAATTCATGAGGATATTTGTAAAGTGCATCTTCCGGCATCCCAACGATATCTAGCAATCCTTTTACCTTCTTCTTTTCTTCTTGATCGCTTAACCGTTCAAAATTTCGGATAGGTTCTGCAATGATATCCAATACTCGTTTTTTAGGATTCAAACTAGACATTGAATCTTGGAAGATCATTTGTACGTCTTTGTTATAACCCATTTTTTTTCGGTTGCTTCGCTTCGTTACATCTTTTCCTTCATACATGATTTGTCCAGCTGTCGTCTTTTCTAAACCAACGACTGCTTTTCCTGTAGTGGATTTTCCGGAACCGGACTCTCCCACCAAACCATACGTCTTTCCTTTTTCGATAATAAAATCCACACCATCTACAGCATATACATGATCCGTTACTCGATTGAAGAATCCACTGCGAATAGGGTAATGAACTTTCAGGTCTTTGATTGTGATTAATTCTGTCATCTACACCTCTCCTTTTTCGTCTCTAAAGTGGAAATGCTTGTAGCAAGAGCAACGTACCAAATGGTTCGGAGCGACTTCATGAAGGATAGGATCTTCTTCGTGATCACTTGCTGGTATCCACGGAATACGTGGAGCAAATCGGCACCCTTTACGAGGCATGTTTTTCAGAGAAGGAACGACACCTTCGATCACATGGAGTTCTGCATCATGATTTCCTTCTTGAGGTATAGAGTTCAATAAAGAGCGCGTATAAGGATGTTTCGGATGATCAAACAGTTCTTTTACACCCGCTACTTCAACAAACTGTCCGCCATACATCACTGCCACTCGATCAGCCATTTCTGCTACGACTCCTAAGTCATGAGTGATCAGGATGATCCCTGTTTTTGTTTCTTCCTGAAGATCTTTCAGTAAATCAAGAATCTGTGCTTGGATGGTTACATCTAGAGCTGTCGTCGGTTCATCTGCAATGACGATTGGAGGTTTGCAGGCGATTGCGATCGCGATGATGACACGTTGTCTCATACCGCCTGATAATTCATGGGGATATTGACGTCCAACTCTTGCTGGATTAGGAATCCCTACTTGTTCTAGTAATTCCAGTGCGCGAGCTTGACGCTGTTCTGCATTCATCTTTGTGTGATAGGAAAGTCCTTCTTTGATCTGGTCTTCGATTCTCATGAGAGGATTTAATGCAGACAACGGATCTTGGAAAATCATTCCGATATCATTTCCGCGGATTTTATTATAAAGCGTTTCGTTCAGTTCGATTAAATTCAGATCGTTATATAAAATTTCACCTGTAATTTTTGTGTTATTAGGATCAAGTAATCCCATAATCGTAGTAGCTAATGTACTTTTCCCGCACCCAGATTCCCCAACGATTGCTAAGATCTCGTTTTTGTCTAAAGTAAATGAAACATCATCTACTGCATCGTAATAGTCATCTTTGAGTCGGAAGCCTGTATGTAGGTTCTGAACTTCTAATAATTGATTATCTGACAATCGAATACCCCTCTCTGCTTCCTAAACGGAAGTTTTTCTTAGTAAAAAAAGAACATTACACAGAATAAAGCGTTTTATAACAAAGGTTATTCTTATCTTTGTGTAATGAATTATTAATAAGTATATAGAAAACCGCTTTACTTTGCAACATATTTTCTAATTATCGCCAGAATTATCAGAAAAATGTCTTTTCCGTGTCAAAAAGATTAAAAAAAGAAGGATAAAAAGTTGCATACAACTTTTTATCCTTCTTTGCTTTTATTGAAATTATTTGAGATGGCTGCTGATATAATCTACTGCACCGCCAACTGTTTCAATTTGTTCAGCGTCTTCATCTGAAATTTCTGTACCGAATTCATCTTCAAGTTCTAAAACGAACTCCATAATACTAATTGAATCAGCTTTTAAATCATCTTTGATGTTCAATTCATCCGTCACTTTATCGGTATCTATCTCAAAATGATTTGAAATAATTTTCGCTACTTTGTTAAATACTTCTTCGCGAGTCAACTTTTTCACCTCCAAGAATCATACACTTGTCAATTACCTACACCATGGCTAATTTTACTGACATTTTTCAGGAATGTCCACCTTTTTTTAACGAACCGGATTGCCTCAGCTATCTGAATATTATTCTTCGCTTTTTTCAAATTGTTCGACTAACTGTCCTACTACATTTGTTTCAAGCATCGTGTGGATTTGGCGGATCGTATAGCGGACAGCATCAGGACCTGTTGCTCCGTGGGTTTTAATGACTGGTGCTTTCAAGCCAAACAAAACAGCTCCGCCATGTTTGGAATAATCCATTTCAGATTTTAAAGAACGCAAGCCGTCTTTTAAAAGCATGGCGCCCATTTTCCCTTTGATCCCTTCGTTTAGAATAGCGGATTTTAATAGATCCATCATATTCATTGCCGTTCCTTCAATGGATTTCAAAACAGCATTGCCTGTAAATCCATCTGTGACTACTACGTCAGCCACCCCATTGAGCAACTCGCGCGCTTCTACATTTCCAATGAAATTCAAACTGGTTTCATTCTGAAGAAGTTCATAGGCTTTTTTCGTCACTTCACTACCTTTTGTGGCTTCCGTTCCGTTGTTTAAAAGAGCAACGCGGGGACGTCCGATCCCTCGGACTTTACGTGCATAGAAAGAACCTAAAATACCGTATTGCAACAAATGTTCTGGTTTGTTTTCTGCGTTAGCGCCAAGATCCAGCATATCGAAACCGGCACCTTCTTTTCCTACTACTGGCAAGGTAGACATCAAGCCAGGGCGTTCGATATTTTTGATACGTCCTACGATGAACAAACCCGCTGCTAGCAGCGCACCTGTATTCCCTGCTGAAAATATAGCATCCGCTTCGCCGTTTTTCACTGCTTGTGCAGCAAGGACCATTGAAGCAGTCTTTTTCCGTCGGATTGCTTTTACTGGCTCATCATCACTATTGATTTTTTCGTCTGTATGGATAATCGTGATGTTTTTTTCATTTGTTAAGTATTTCTTGATTTCTGCTTCTTTTCCGTAAAGTAAGAATTCTACTTCTGGAAAATCTTGCTGCGCTAAAGCCACGCCTTCTACAATTGCTTGAGGTGCGTGATCTCCGCCCATTGCATCTACGGCAATTTTCATTGTTCCCACTCCTTTTTCCATCATCATTATAAAGTATAGCATAGTCTGCTAATCGAAATAACGATTATCCTGATTTTCTATCTGGAGGCTTTGTGCTAGAGGCTGATACTCAGGCAGCATCTGCCAATTCTTTATCTGCCAAAGAGCTGCAGCCTCTTCTCTGGCTACCTCCAAAACATTTCCATCCGTCACCAAGTCAGCAATCGCAAATTGAGGTAAACCAGATTGTCGGAAGCCGAATACTTCACCGGGACCGCGTAATTCCAAATCTTTTTCACTTAGTACAAAACCATTGGTGGTCTCTGTCATGATTTTCATCCGTTCCACGCCTAGTTCATTTTTGGGATTAGCAACTAAGATACAGTAGGAAGCATCACTTCCGCGTCCAACACGTCCACGAAGCTGATGCAGCTGTGCCAAACCAAATCGATCCGCATCCATAATCAGCATGACGGTTGCGTTTGGCACATTTACCCCTACTTCTATTACCGTAGTAGAAACTAATATCTGCATCTGGTTATCTTTGAAAGCTTCCATGATCACTTCTTTTTCCTGATTCTTCATTTTACCATGTAACAAGCCAACTTCATATTTTGGTGCAAATAGTTCACGAAGTTTTTCATAGATTTCCACTGCGTTTTTTACGTCTAATGCTTCTGATTCTTCGATCAGTGGACAGATGACATACATTTGATGTCCCCTTGCCAGTTCTTTCCTTGTCCAATCCAGTACACTGTCTAATTGAGGTGTTCTTACCCAGCGTGTTTCAATAGGGATACGTCCAGCTGGAAGTTCATCAATGATCGATACATCCATTTCACCGTACGCTGTGATAGCTAGCGTTCTAGGGATCGGAGTGGCTGTCATAAACAAGACATCAGGTCGCCAGCCTTTTTCACGAAGGACTTTCCGCTGATTCACACCAAAACGGTGCTGTTCATCCGTAATAACTAGTCCTAAATTCTGAAATTCAACTCCATCTTGGATCAATGCATGTGTACCGATCACGACGTTGATTTCTCCTCGTTCTAGTTTTTCAAGGAGTTCACGTCGTTCTTTTGTTTTCGTTGACCCTGTAAGCAATGCGACCGTTACTTCATTGGGATCAAACAGCTGTTGCAAACTTTCCATGTGCTGTTGTGCCAAGATTTCGGTAGGCACCATCAACGCACCTTGGAACCCCGCTGTAACGGTGGCATATAATGCGATTGCGGCAACTACTGTTTTTCCGCTACCTACATCTCCCTGCAAAAGTCGCTGCATATGTTGAGGACTGCGAAGATCCCGACAGATTTCATTCGTTACCCTTTTTTGGGCATTTGTCAGTTCAAAAGGCAGCTTTTGAGTAAATTCTTTTAATTTTTGGACATCATAAAGGATCTCCAAGCCATTCGTTTCTGCTTTTTCTGCTTTTTTCAATCCTTGAAGACGCATTTGAAATAAAAAGAATTCTTCAAAAACGACACGTCGTTTGGCTTGGTGATTTTCTTCGTGATTTTTCGGAAAGTGCATACTTCTTACAGCGGAAGCTCGGTCAAGTAGTCGATATTTCTCCACAAGGTTGTTCGGCAGGTTTTCTTCGATCAATGTGCCGTATTCTTGAAACCCTTTTTTGATTAGATCAACTAATGTCGTTTGACGAATCGATTTATTGACGTGATATATCGGCGAAAAGTCATCCATTGTTTGAGAACCTAAAATCTTCATCCCGTTCAAGGCTTTACGCTTTGCATCCCATTTACCGTATACAGCGATTTCCTCCGATAAAATGACTTTTTCTTTTAGATAAGGTTGATTAAAAAAAGAAACGTTGAACACATCATGTTCTTGCATCATACGAAATTGCAATCGGCTTTTTTTATAACCAAATCGATTCATCACAGGAGGAGAGACTACGATTCCTTTCAAAGTAACCTTTTCTTGATCTTGGATCTCGTTTAGATTTCTTTCCTGAATATCTTCGTAGCGAAAAGGATAATAAGTCAGTAAGTCTTCAATCGTTTGGATGCCCAAGCTGGCAAGACTAGCTGCTCTTTTTTCTCCGACTCCTGCCAGCATAGTGATTGGATCATCTAAAGAACGCATATATTTTTTCCTCCCTCCTTTAAAAAAAAAAGGACTTGGTCAGTGATCATACCTGATCACTAACCGAAGGCCTTTTATGAATGAATACTGTGTTAGAAAGATATTCTGTCACAGGAATTATTCAGCAGAAAATAGATAAGGATAGACAGGCTGATCTCCTTGGTGGATCTCGATTTCCAAATCAGGATGTTTTTCTGTTAGTTTCTCAGCAAATTCATTTGCTTGTTCAACTGTTCCTTCATCACCTGCTAAGATCGTTACGATCTCTGTGTCCTCATTGATCATTTGTTCTAGTGTACTTAACGCTGTTGCTGTGATATCTGGGTTAGAGATCATGATTTTGCCATCGATCATGCCTAAAAAGTCGCCTTCTTTGATCTCTACACCGTCGATTGAGGTATCTCTGATTGCGTGAGTGACTTGACCACTTACGACGCTAGACAACATTTCTGTCATCGTTTCTTTGTTTTCTTCTAAAGAAGCTTGATCATTGAATGAAAGCATAGCCGTCAATCCTTGAGAAATCGTTCTTGAAGGAACAACTGCTACTGGGATATCTGCTACTTCTGCCGCTTGATCAGCTGCCATGAAGATGTTTTTGTTGTTCGGTAAGACAATCACTTTATCTGCGTTCACTTCTTGGATTGCTTTAACGATGTCTTCCGTACTTGGGTTCATTGTTTGCCCACCGCTGATAACATAATTAGCGCCTAAACTTTCAAACAGCTCTTGGACGCCTTTACCAGCAGCGATTGCTACGATACCATACGGGATACGTGGTGTTTCTTTTTTCGCAAACTCGTTCACTTCTTCATCGTGTTCCAAAATCGTCTCATGCTGCAAGCGCATGTTGTCGACTTTGATTTTGACTAATGAACCGAATTTTTGTCCATAGTTCAAGACTTCTCCTGGGTTTTCTGTATGCACGTGGACTTTGATGATCTCGTCATCATTGACCACAAGTAAAGAATCTCCAATACCATCTAAATAGTTACGGAATTCTTCGTAGTCGAACGTGCTATCAACAGTAGGTCCTTCACCGATTTTCACCATGATTTCTGTACAATAACCAAAATGGATATCTTCTGTCGCCATTTGTCCTTGGACACTGCGATGGTGCTCTGCATTGACCATATCATCCATTTCTGCTGGAGAAGGTTCATATGTTTCATCCGCTTGGAATTCTCCATTCAATGCGCTTAAAAAGCCCTCATAAACAAACAGCAATCCTTGTCCTCCACTGTCTACAACACCGACTTCTTTTAGGACTGGAAGCAAGTCTGGGGTTTTAGCTAAAGCACGTTTTGCTCCTTTTACAACAGCTGTCATCACTTCAACGACATCATCTGTACTCTTCGCTTTCTTTTCTCCAGCTTTTGCTGCTTCTCTAGCTACTGTCAAAATCGTTCCTTCTACTGGTTTCATTACTGCTTTATACGCAGTTTCAACACCATGAGTGAATGCTGCAGCAAGATCAGAAGCATTTAATGAGACAACATCTGGAATTTGCTTAGAAAATCCTCGGAACAATTGAGACAAAATAACGCCGGAATTTCCGCGCGCACCCATCAGCAATCCTTTTGAAAGCATTGCTGCTAATTCTCCTACTTTTTCTGAGGTTGAATCTACTACTGCCTTCGCTCCACTAGTCATAGATAGATTCATATTTGTTCCCGTATCGCCATCTGGCACAGGGAATACATTTAATGAATTGACGTATTCTGCATTTACTTGCAGACGATTCGCACCAGCCTGCACCATTTCCTGGAACTGGCTTGCACTTATTTCTGTTACACTCACCTAGATAATCCTCCTTCAGATCGACTGCTGAGTTATCAGCCAGTCTCCTGCCTAGTCTGGCAGTACACGAACACCTTGTACAAAGACATTAACTGAATTGGCAGCTACGCCTAATAATGCCTCTAGATTGTATTTCACTTTTTCTTGGACGTTGCGAGAAACTTCAGAGATTTTCGTACCATAGCTGATAATCGTATAAACATCTACAGCAATACCATTATCTTCTTGGCGGACAACTACTCCTCTTGAGTAATTTTCTTTACGCAAAATCTCAGTAATATTATCTTTAATTTGATTTTTGCTGGCCATTCCTACAACACCGAACACATCTGTCGCGGCGCCACCAACAACTGTTGCAATTACATCATTGGTAATTTCAATGGTTCCAGCTGACGTTTGAATTTTTACAGCCATGAATGAGCCTCCTTAACGGGTAAAATACTCCCATTTTTCTTCTATCATATTTTATCATAGCGCAACTTGAAATAAAAGGCAGTTACCCAAAGTACTCAAAAACCTTGCAAAATTTCAGGTATAACCCTGTTTAATTTACAATTATTCTTCACAAATGTCAATTGTATCCATGAAAATGTACTTGCAAATTTCCAATCTATATGATATGTTAGTCTGGTATGAGCTGAATTATTCTATTGCTCCAAATCAAGGCAAAGGAGGAAATTACCATGGCAAAAGTTTGTTACTTTACAGGTCGCAAGACAAAAAGTGGAAACAACCGTTCACACGCTATGAACTCAACAAAACGTACTGTTAAACCTAACTTACAAAAAGTTCGCGTTATGGTCGACGGAAAACCTAAAAAAGTTTGGGTGTCAACTCGTGCTTTGAAATCAGGAAAAGTTGAACGCGTTTAATTGAATGATACTTGGACCGTTCAGATAGTGAACGGTTTTTTATTTAATAAAAATTTTGGTGGGTGGAATTTTTGATTCCTCCCCTTTTTTTGTGTTTATTTTTGTTATACGAACAAATTGTGAAGTTATTTATTCCCAAATTTTATTTTTTTATGAAAACTAGACTCTTTTTAAGCAGAGAAAAACAAGGATATGATAAACTAAATACAACTTCATAGAAATTTGGTGGAAAATAAATATGAAAAAAAACTTAAAGTCATTCTTTAGAGAAAACGGACGCTACGCAGCAGCTAGTTTCCTGATTCCGTTTTTGATTTTAGCACTTGTTTATTTAAGTATCGGGATCTATCCCGGGAGCAGCAGAAGTATTTTGGCAAGTGATGCCTTTTCACAATTTTCTAATTTTCATGCAAGCTTCCGAAATGTCCTTCTTGGAAAGCAAAGTATTTTCTATACATGGAATGCTTCTCTGGGCTTGAATTATCTGTCTTTGATTTCTTATTATCTCGGCGGAATCTTCACGCCACTGGTTTTCTTCTTTCCAAACCAGATGATGCCAGATGCACTTTATGTTCTGACTTTGCTTAAAGTCGGCTGTGCCGGATTAGCTTTTTGGTTTCTTGCACGCACATTCAAGATTCCTCGCTGGGGGCATGTTGCACTTAGCGTCAGTTACGCATTGATCTCATTCATCACTGCACATTCGGAGATCATCATGTGGCTGGATGCATTTGTTTATCTTCCATTAGTGATTTTGGGGATTCATCGTGTCATGGATCTGAAACGGCCGAAACTTTTATTCATCAGCTATTTACTCTTGTTTCTATCCAGTTTTTATATGGGCTTTATGATTGGTGTCTTTTCTTTCTTATATTTTATTGCCCGTCTATTGACAAACTGGTCAGAATACAAAAAATCGATTGTTCCTTATGGGATCACTTCTTTACTGGCAGGCGGCGCTTCAATGATCATTGTATTACCAGCAGTACTGGATCTTCGGTCAAATGGCGAAGCATTGAGTCAAATCACTACGCTGAAAACAGAAGCGACTTCTTATCTGGATCTGATCATGAAAAACATGATTGGTGTTTATGACACCACAAAATACGGTTCGATTCCGTTCATTTATGTAGGTCTACTTCCGCTGGTCCTTTGCTTGTTTTATTTTGCCAGTCGGAAAGTACCGTTGAAAAATAAGTTTTTGTACGGTGGTCTTTTCGCCATACTTATTGCAAGTTTTTATCTTGTTCTATTGAATTTGTTTTGGCATGGTATGCATGCACCGAATATGTTTTTATTCCGTTATGCCTATCTGTTCTCTTTCTTAGTTCTCCTGCTTGCAGGAAAAGGATGGGAAAAGATAGAACAAGACGATCGTGGGCTGTTGTTAGGAATCATTTTGGTCGTAGCTGCTCTCTTTGCGGTGGCATGGGGCATCAAACCTGAAGGAAGCTACACCTATGTGACGATGACTTCCTTTGTATTGACAGTTGTTTTCTTAGGGATCTATGCTTTTGCTGTGGGATTTTATCAGCATAAAAAACTTTCCTTCAACCATCTAAGTATATTGTTGTTATTGATCATGTCTGCTGAGGCTCTAGTCAATACGAACAGCATGATCCATGGTATCCTTGATGATTGGAATTATGCTTCCCGCAGTTTGTATACGGATCCTTATCCTGACTTGAAAGCTCTTGTAAATGAAACAAAAGAAGATTCTGACTCGTTTTACCGCTTGGAAAATCTGGATCCGGTATCGCCAAACGATTCGATCAACTACGGTTATAGTGGCATCAGCTTGTTTTCTTCTATAAGAAATCGTAATTCTTCCTCTTATCTGGATACATTAGGGTTCCGTTCAAGAGGGACAAATTTGAATATCCGTTACAATAATAATACTTTGCTGATGGATGGCTTTACAGGAATCAAATACAACATTTCTAAGAACGAAAGCACGTTCAGCAAATATGGCTTCCGCCAAGCTGGTCAAAGCGGCGGCTATACACTGTATCAGAATGTCAATGCATTGCCACTGGCATTTACCGCACCGTTATCCGTTAATGATATTGAGCAGCCCGTAACAGATAATTTAACTAGTCAGACAAACTTGATCAATACATTATCTGGTCTAAATGAACAGTATTTTACATTCTATACGCCTACTTTGAAGAATCAGTTAAATACGACGATCACAAAAACAACGACTGGTGTGACTTATTCAGAGACGACAGATAATCAACCGAAAGAGCTCACATGGGAAGTCCATGTACCTGCAAATACACAAGCTTACTTAAGTTTGTTCCCAACCAATTTTGCACAATTAGAAAGTTCTAGTGCAACGATCACTGTCAATGGTACATCGAGGAAAACGCAAATCAATATTTCTGGACAATACTATGATCTTGGCTATTATCCCCAAGAGACAACGGTGACATTTACTGCAAGTTTTTATGGGACGAAAGAAGTAAGTTTCATGGAGCCGAAAGTCGTTGGTCTAGATGTTGTAGCCTATCAAGCCGCAATGAATCAGATCAAAGAAAAAGGTGTCAAAATGGAAGCCTCTGGCAGAAAAGCTTCTGGAACTGTAGATACCGCAGAAGATTCTATGTTGGTGACAACTATTCCTTACGACAAAGGATGGAAAGCCGAAATCGATGGGAAGCCAGTCAAAGTCAGCAACTTCAAAAACGCATTCTTGATGCTAAAAGTTCCAGCAGGTAAACACACGGTTACTTTCAGCTACTTGCCTGAAGGATTTATGATAGGTGCAATCCTTTTTGTACTATGTATTGCATTGTTTATTCTCTACGTCTGGTACCTTGACCGCAATCGCCCCTTTTATGGCACGATTGATCCAACAATAGAAGAAAAACCGCGAAACACACACAGAAGAAGACGAAGAAAATAAAGAAACGATGGAACCTGTTCAGACTGTCCTCATCAAGGGCAATCAAAACAACGTTCCATCGTTTTTTGGTTACAAAAAAGTAGTGTGGCAAAAAGAAGGTTCACTTATCCATGCTTCGTTCACAAGTTGTGATATTCATCAAACGCGAGAAGCTGTTTTTTGAAATTGCTCCTTGTGACTCAGAGCTAAATGACAGGATCACGACCTCTTTCTTAAACGGTGTT
>NZ_BJLL01000009.1:0-70075 GCF_007996925.1 Enterococcus sp. NBRC 3427
TCAAGGCGCTGATTTTACAACCTCTTCATATACATATTAGAAAATAGGTGGACATGATGAAAAAAAGCAGAATAAGAATACTGGACATCTTCATGGCAATCATTTTAGTCGTTGGGATCGGGATCTTTTCTTATCCTTTTGTAGAAGATTCACTGAATGATTTTCTTGCCCAGCAGATGATCATCCATTATCAAAAGCAGGCATCGAGTAAGAATTCAGAGGAAATAAAAAAACAGCAGGAAAAAATGACAAAGAAAAACCAACAGTTGGCAGAGCAAAACGTATCACCAGGGATAGGCAGTTTCAACCAAGCAGTTGATGCAAAAGAATTAAAAGATTTACCTAGTAATGCCTTTTTTATGGAACATATGCTTGGAGTCATCGAAATCCCAAAAATCAATGTCAGCTTACCTATATTCGATCAGACAACGGAAATCTTTTTGCAAAAAGGAACATCATTATTGGAAGGAAGTTCTTATCCGACTGGCGGGAAAAGCACACATGCCGTTCTTTCTGGGCATCGTGGACTCCCAGAAGCAAAATTATTTACAGATTTGCCTAAGTTGAAAAAAGGAGACCAGTTTTTCATCCAGATCAATGGAAAGACATTGGCGTATCAAGTAGAAAAAATCCAAGTGGTCTTACCTGATGAAGTAGATTCTTTGAGTATCCAAAAAGGTAGGGATCTCGTGACTTTGCTTACCTGCACTCCTTATATGGTCAATACACATCGACTGCTTGTGACGGGGCATCGTATTCCTTATCAAGCAAAAGAGGCAAAAAAAGCGATCCAAGGAATTGATCAATGGAAAAAATGGAAATTTATCACTTGGTTTATCGGTATACTACTTGGATCGATCGGCTTAGTTTGGCTACTCATCGCTTATTTAGATTCTTTGGGCATCGCTAAACGAAACTATCCTTTATCTTTTTATGTAAAGAACAAAAACGGACGACCAATCGAAGGGATGGTCTTTTCTGTAAAAACGCTCAACGGCAAACACTATATTACTAGAGAAAAAGTGCCATTTGTGAAAGCTTCTGATGAATACGGACTAGTGAGATTTTCTGATTTAAAAGGCGGGAACTATCGCTTGCAACACGAGGAGCTCCTACTTAAAATCCATGTAAAACATAAACATTCGAAACAGTTTTCAATGAAATTGAAAAAAGGAAGATACAAACTGCGAAAAGAAAAAGAGGTGTACTATTTGATTGAGAAAGAATGAATGAAGATGTCCAAAAAGCAGAGGGAACAGACTAAATGAAAAAAGAGAGAAGCTGACGAAATGGACGTGTAAACTGCTATTTTTGGTTTATTATCTGGAACGCCAGCTTCTATTTTTTTATGTTTCAGAAGAATTTTATTACTCTAGTATAACTTTTGAATTAGTTTCCATAACATTTGGAGCAAGGGGTTAAACCACGAGCTTGAGCTTCGCTTAAAGTGGCAGGGGTATACGTACCATTTCCACATTTATGTGTATGGTATTTTGAACCGGTCGGTGTGACATAGACAGTTTGTTCATTATTTTGCTCAGGAGCTGCGGCTTGCGCCTGCTGAGAGGCCTGTTCAGCTGCTGCTTGCTGTCGCGCCTGTTCGGCTTGCTGCTGTGCGATTGCTTCTTGCCTCGCCTGTTCGGCTTGTTGCTGTGCGATTGCTTCTTGCTGCGCTTGTTCTGCTTGTTGTCGTGCAATTTCTTCTTGCTTTTTCCGTTCTTCTTCTGCTTCTTTTGCTTTGATTGTGGAATCAATTGCAGCAAGACGGCTTGTCAACTCTTGTTTGTTTTCAGGTAGCGCTTGGATAGCTGCTGAAGCAGTTGCATAGTTTTCTTTTGTAGGATTTGCTTCAGCTTGTGACAAAGCAGATTCCGCTTCTGTCACTTTTTTTTCTAGTGCAGCTTTTTCCGCTTTTTGTTTCTCTTCTTCTTTTTTCTTTTCAATTTGTTCTTGTTCTTTCGATGAATCTGCCGTACTTTCGGAGATCGTGGTGCTGCTGCTGGAAGCCTGAGCTGAACTTGTGCTTTGAGTAGTAGACGTAGTAGCACCACACCCGCTTAACAAACTTCCTGCGACCAAAAACAACGCAACTAATTTTTTCACTAAATTTCCTCCTTAAGTAAAAAACAACCGTTTTCAATAAATGCCCTTTTCAATTGTTTACTTACTTGTTATAATAATTGTGTTATGAATAGTGATTGAGGAAACTTAATCTAATCCCGTGTTGATACACGGGATTTTTTGCTATAGTTCTGTTATTAAGTATGTAATAATAAAATATGTACGTTATTTTATTATTAGATTATTGACATTTATATAATAAACGATTAAATGATTCGTATCAAGAGAATGGTTAGGAAAAAAAGAGAAATAATAACAGGTTTATGCACCATTAACTGTTTTGCAGTGGGATATTTGTATCCGTTTTTTTCTTGTATGTAGTAAAGTAGATACAGGAGGAGAAAATATGCAGACTTTTTTAACAAAAGTTTCTCAAAAGAAAATCAAAATGATTCATTTACTGCTTGAAACGGATCGATGGTGTTCAATAGAAGAGCTACAAAACGAATTGAAGGTATCAAGTAAGTCTATCTTGAATTATCTAACAGATTTAGAAGAATTGTTCCAACAATATCCTGATAAGGTCATTTTGAAGAATGAGAATAATCGGCGCTTTTCTATGGAAAAGCAGGAGAACTTCCCAATCTACACTATTTATCTTCATTTCTACAGAAAATTATATAATTATCATTTGATTGAATTCATGTATCAACATCCTGAGAAAAATTTAGAAGATTATGCAGACGCTCAATATACGAGTGTATCCACAGTTTTTCGTTATGCGAAGTTATTAGTAAAGTACTTTGAGAGGTATCGGATCACATTCCATCCGTTTAAACTAGAACTTGAAGCAAAAGAACAGTATATTCGAAGTTTCTATTATTACTTTTATTGGCATTCTACTCGAACTGGCGGCTGGCCATTCAAGTTTTCAAAAGAAAAAATCGAGAACTATCTCTTGAAGTTTGAGAGAATCTATCATATCCAGCTAGATCCTCTTCAAAAACGAGTATTTTCTTATTGGCTGGCTGTTATTTTAGAAAGAAGCTCATTTGCTTCGATAATAGTCGATAAAACAGATCAACAAGTCATCAAGAAAGATCCATTCTTTTTGTTGATCGGACAATGGCTCGAAGCGATCGAGATTCCTTTATCGGAAGATGAACAGTATTTTTTGTATCAAGTGATTTATTCATTCGGCGTCATTGACGGAAATCCAACATACGAGAATAGTTATGCAAAGTCACATGAAATTAGTGACAGCTTGTGTTACAGAACCTTAGTAGCTTTAGAAAACGCTGTAAAGAAAGAATTTGATTTTCGATTGGATACAGATGATCAAGAATTAGTATTCAATTTTGTTGCTTTCCATGAAAGAAGCCGTTTCTTTTTTGGGAATACAGATCTTTTTTTCAATCGCTCTTATGCAAAAGAAATCAAAGCAGAAAATCCAAGGATATATAAAAGAATCAAGCAACTCCAAAAAACGGTGAGAAAATATGCTGAAAAAGAGGTACTGCAAGTAATAGATAATTGGGAGCAGCTTTTCTTGAATTATTATTACATTCTTGACTATTACGATTTACTCTTGAGCGCAATGGATCCGATAAAAATTCTCATACAGGATGATCTGCATCACACGCATCGTCTTTGGCTGATGAACAAGATCCATCGATTATTTGGTCATTCATACTTACTAGCTTTTTATGATTATCAAACTGCAATCACAGAAGTAGATTTGGTTATCTCAAATTATTATTTAGATACACAAGATATTCCATTGCTTTTAATGAAAAATCTTCCGACCGAACGAAATTGGCGGCAGTTGGAAGAGTTACTTTATCGAATCGCTCAAGAAAAATAACTGGACTTAAACTTTGGTGGCAGATTCTCTTTAGAAAGTTCAAATTTTTGAATTTCTGAGAGAATCTGCCTCTTTTTTGCGTATAAATACTGAATTAATCATATTACTTTTATTTTTTTTCCTTTTTTTAGAAATTTCTTAAACTAGAAAAGACGTTCTCTCCGTGCCAAAATTAGCCTTGGTTAAATTAAACCAATTATTATTTAGGAGGAATTATAAATGAAAATACAAGTGATTGCGTGTACGGCTCTAGGTTTGTTGGCGCTCAGTATCTCAGGGGGCTATGTTTTTGCAGAAGAGGACGATCATACATTTTCTGCAACAACGAACCAAGCAGATGTGACGTTAAAGGCTGGATCTGGAAATGATGTCACGCCTATCGTGCCAAATGATACGCATGATGATGATCCAAGTACTGGAGATACAGGAGCATTATCTATTCCATTTGCATCGAATATTACTTTTGGACAACAAGAAATAAAACAGGGGGATGCAGATTATTTTGCCTTGAATCAACGTCCACATGTCCAAGTCAATGATACGCGCGGAGGAGCAAAAGGTTGGACATTAGGCGTTTCGATCTCACCATTTATTGGAGAAAACGGACATGAGCTAACTGGCGCACAATTATCATTAGCTAATGGAAAAGTAGTGACAAAAGACAATCAATCCACACCGCCAACATTAGCAGATGCGCCAAAACAAACTTTTGTTTTGAATAATGACTACCAAAACGTGATGCTTGCGAAAGAAGGAGAAGGGGCAGGCGCCTTTGCAGCAGTATTTGAAGGAACAGATGGCAGCAATGAAAACGTCAAGCTTCATGTACCCAGTGCGGGAGTGGAAGCACAAAGCTATACAGCGGAACTAACTTGGGTGTTGACAGATGCTCCAGCATAAAACAAGAAGATGGGGATATGTCCTTCCCATCTTTTTTAGTAGCTTGTTTCTGTTGATCTTACTGTATTTCTCTGCTAGTTCATTTGCTGATCAAAACAAAGTCAGTTTTGATGCAGAAGCGATTTTACCTGAAAACCAGATTTCAGAAGCTAGTTATTTTGACTTGAAAGTACAAGCTGGTATACAGCAAAAATTGACAATTCAATTAACGAATACAAGTAATCGTCAAGTAAATGTCAAAGTAGAAGCGAATAACGCTGTGACCAACTCTAATGGTGCAGTGGATTATTCCAAGCACGGGGAAAAGTTACTAGGAAGTCCGACTTTCGAAGAGATTGCTTCGAAGCCACAAACCATTACGTTGAAACCACAAGAAATAAGACAAGCAACCTTCCAGTTAGATATACCTAAGCAAGGATTTGACGGTACGATACTAGGTGGATTCTATTGTTATGAGGAAACAAAAGAAAAAGAAGAAAAAAATGATGGATTCAGTTTGGCAAACAAGTTCGCCTATACGATCGGTGCTCAATTAAGTTGTTCAGATAAAAAGATCGATCCTGAATTTGCATTGTCTAAAGTGAAATCAGGTTTACAAAACGGCTATCTTACGTTATTTGCTACTCTGGAGAATAAGCAGCCGGTCCTAATGAGTCAAATGCAAATGGAAGCAGAGATAACGAAAAAAGGAAAAGATGGTGTCTTGCATCAATTGTCGAAAAAAATCTCTATGGCTCCAAGAAGCAAGTTTGAGTTACCAATCAGTTGGGAAAATAAACCATTGAAAAAAGGTTTCTATGAATTAACGATCCATTTGAAAGACGCTTTAGGGAAAAAATGGACACTGGTAAAAGCATTTGAAATCAAAGGAGATGACGAAAAACTGAATAAAGAAGCAGTACATGTAGAAAAAGAAGATGAACCAACGGATACCATGATGTATTTCTTCCTTGCTTTTTGCCTAATCGTCATCATTTGTCTGGTCTGGTATATTTCTAAATTGAAACGAGAGAAAAGCTAGTTTAGGAGGAGATAGACATGAAATGGGCAATTAGGTTAGGATTCTTCTTACTCATGTTCGGAATAGCATTACCAGTTTCTGCAACTGAAAAGACAACGAGTGAGGCTGGTATCTCTTTTTATCAAGAAAATAACCAAGGTAAGCATGTTCCGATGGAAAAAGTAACGATTACAGAAAATAGTACAGAAAAGCCGATGGCCATGGAAGAGATGTTATTTCCGAAAACAAATGAGAATACTTGCTGGCTGCTCATCATATTAGGCGTTTGTCTAATCATGATTGCAGAAATGTTATATCGCATGAAAAAAAAGAATAAGCAAAGCAGGAGGTAAGAAAATGGCTAAATCTAAAAAAATAGTACTGTCGGTTTTTACGCTTATTGTCCTGCTATGGCTATCGCCAAAAGTAGCAGCAGCTCCAAGACCACTTACGGATTTAAGCTATTTCCGATGGGCTAATCAAATCACGACTCCTGCAGATAATACATTCATCATGCATTATGGTAAGCATACTTCTGTAGAACCGATTGAGGGGAAAGTGACGGGAAAGATTGTCACGGTTGACTGGAGTACGAGTAAAAGTAGCGCCTTGATCAAAAATGTCGGTTTTTATAAGGGCCAAGAAGTGAATTTGAAGGTAACACTTGAAAGAAATAAAAGCAATTTAGATGGCGGGTCGATTTTTTTCACTGAAGGAAACTTTTTAAGTATCGATATTTCTGGTGAAATGATCATAACCTATGACTTTTTAGATACGAGTGGAAATCCTTTAACAATTGAGACCTCTTTCAACTATTATGGATTGAATGTCAATAAGTATGTAGGGTATCGCAATCCTAGCCGAGTAATCAAATATTTATGTACAAATAATCCGACGAATATCGTTTATGACGTGTATGGAGATGGGGACCGTCAGTGGGGAGACTATTGGGGCTATTATAAAAACATCACACCAAACGTACCTTGGAGAGATCCTAGACAAAGCTTTGAGGTGATCACAAATCCAGTCTCCCAACTTCACGTTGTGGTGCACAACAATGACAGCACACCATCTTCAGTTATATATCGAACAGATTTCTTGGCTAAGCCAGAGTTTCCTTCTGCTTATGCCACAGATTCTTTTTTTGAAAAAGCAGACCAAGATGTTTGCTTAAAGGCAAAGCAAACGATTCCTAATATTAGCCAATGGAAAAAAGCCAATCAACTCCAAGTTCGATTCGGTTTAGAGCAAATAGCTAAAACCCAGCAATACAAAGCAAAAAAAGTAAAAGTGACGAATTTTAGTGGAGAAGATATAACGGAATTATTCAGCAGTAAGGTCGAAGGGCAGGAAATGGTGATCACTGCGAAAAATCCTGAAGATCATCGCTTGTATGATACCGTTTTGCAATATGAAGTCGAGTTGGAATGGACAGGCAAAGAAAATGTAGTTGAAACTTCGGCCATCATAAATGATCGGCTACCGCTGCCTTTTAAAGTCAAAACGATTTTAAATGGACAGGAGACTGCAGAAAATACAGGTACTAGTCTCGTCAATTATTTAGGAGAAGTCCACATTCAATTTTTAGATGAACAAGATAGGTCTTTGAGTCAAGAAGTGGTTAAGACGGGTATCCTTACGACAGATTATGATTTATCGAAGGATTATCCTGAGATAAGCGGATTCTTTCCGATAAAAAATGAAGAAACTGATCATGGGAGATTCCAGCCAGAAACACAAACAATCATCCATCACTACCGCAAAGGCGAACCTTTGAGATTTGGATTGTTGAATAAAGAAAATCCTTTGATGGTATCCAGATTTAGTAAAAGCTGTACCATCAAATTCACATTTTTTCATGAAGGAGATTCAACTATCTATTTGATGGCTAAATGTAATGAGGAAGAAAAAAGACTACAGACCTACTCACATGTACCAGAAAAAGTAGAAGACGAAATAAAGACAGCTTTTCCAGAAAATTGGATTGGAAAAGAAGTTTCATTCTATGTAATGACTGACGACAAAGAACAGTCGCCGCCAGATAGAAGGAAATTAGCAGTCGAAAAAGGCCCGCAATTGCTTTTACCTAAAAGCATCGATTTTGGGGAACAAGAAATACCTGCCAATGACACATTTGTCGCGGCAGTAAACCAGAAAGAAATTCAGGTTGAAGATTCTAGCCATTTAGAACAAAGCAAATGGACAATCAAAGTCCGAGAAGAAAAACCGCTGATCAATGATAAGTCTAAGCAGTTATGTCCCTTGTTTTTCACTATCCAAGGAAAAACAATCGAATTAACTGGAAGTGATCAACAGATTTGGCAAGGAACGGGGAAAGCAAGTTTTGGGCAAATAGGAAATATCCAACTGAAACTAAGACCTTCAGATGAAGTTGGGGATTATGAAGGAACTTTAGTTTGGACAATGGAAGATGTGCCGATATAAAGAAAGAGGTTGTGAAATCAGCGCATTGAACGAATACTGAAGACCAGCTGATTGAACACCGTGAAACAGAGGTCGTGAAAAAGCTGCCCTGCATCAAGTAATACGACCAGCCAAACGGAAACAGTGTCTCATGTTTTTGATTTGGCTGGTCGTATTACCGCAGATGCAAGCTTTTGCCACACCTCTTTCTTGTCATTTACAGAATCAAATGTCAATGCTGCAAGCTTTCCCTTAATGCTGTAACACCAGTAAGAGTTGTCAAGACCAGCAGACTGACTAAGTAAATACCGCTCAAAAACAAGATTACGGCAGTTAAACTATAATGATCCATCAAAAAACCGATGACGATAGAAGAAAAACCACCAACAGCTCGTCCAAGATTCATAATGAAATTATTCGCCGTCGCGCGGATTTCTGTTGGATACAAACTACTAATCACTGCGCCATATCCACCATACATGCCATTGATAAAGTAGCCGACTATCACAGCGGCTACTACCAAACTCCACTGGCTATGGGCTAACACAAGTAGATAGACAGATAAGGATGAACAAATCAAAAACAGAGAAAAGGCTAGTTTAGGACCCACTTTATCCATGATCATGCCAAAAGTCATCATCCCCAAAGACATGCCTAAAATAGTACTGACCATCCACAATGAAGATCCAGAAACCGAAAGTCCTAATCGATCTTGCATAATCGAAGGCAGCCAATTCATTAACCCAAAATAGCCGGCGATTTGGACAGTCACCATGATACTAAGGCCACATGTTTGCCAAGCAAGATGTTTTGATTCAAACAGTCTGCTAAGTTTGGTTTTCTTTTCGTCGGATCGTGCAGATTTGAATTCCTTTGGTTCAGTCAAGCCGCGACGAATGAACAAGACCATCAACACCGGCAGTACACCTACGACATACAACATCTTCCAACCAAACGTTGGAATGATCACAGCGGCTAAAATCGCAGCCAAAGCCGCACCGACCTGCGCACCAATACCAGCAACCGAAGAAGCTCGTCCAATTTGTTTTTTTGAAAAACTTTCGGAAATCAAGGACATACATGCCCCATATTCTCCTCCCGCTCCTACACCTGCGATAAAGCGAAAGAGATAAACCAAGTAGATGTTTGAAGCAAAATACATCAATAAAGAAGCAATCGAAAACAGAAGGACCGTTTGAGAAAATACTTTCACACGTCCATATTTATCAGCTATGATGCCAAAAAAAATACCTCCAATGAGCATCCCCAAATTAGTGATCGTTGAAATGAAACCCGCTTGCGTACCACTAATATGAAAAGAAGCAATCATTGAAGATAATGAAAAAGCTAAAAACATAATATCCATATTCTCTAAAGCAATTCCCGCCGATGTCGATAATAATACCTTTCGCTGATACGTTGTCATTTTTATACCCCTTTTCCTAAAATTTCCCTAAATTGTTAAAAGTATATCCAAAAAAGAATAAAAAAACAAGTCTTTTTTATTCGAAATAATACACAAACAACCGATATAGATAATCCAGCCTAGTTTTAATAGAAATGAGTATTGACTTGGAGTACACTTAAAGTTGTAGAATAAATAAAATACATAAGTAAAGTGGCAAGAAATTAAGAGAAAGAGTGATCAGATGAATATCAAACAAGTCAGTGAAGAAAAGGGCATTTCGGCCGATACATTGCGCTATTATGAACGAATCGGGTTGATTCCACCAGTTAATCGGACAAAAGGCGGAATCCGTGATTATACAGAAGAAGACCTAAAATGGGTCGACTTTACGATCTGTATGCGAAATGCCGGATTATCGATCGAGTCTTTGATTGAATATATTCGCCTATCTAGCGAAGGAGAAGCAACTGTATTTGAGCGGCGTAAGCTTTTGATTGAAGAAAGTGAACTTTTGACGAAAAAAATTGCTGAAATGCAAGAATGTTTAGAACGTTTACAAGGAAAAATCAAGAAATATGATCGTGTGTCATCTAGAAATAAAATGGAATGTATCAAGTAAAAAATCAAGGAGCATCGCTATGGAGTTACGCTTACTAAAATATTTTTGGACAATTGCAGAAGAAGGAACAATCTCTCAAGCCGCAGAAGTTCTACATCTTACACAACCAACCTTAAGCCGACAATTGAAGGAGCTAGAAGAGGAACTAGGGACAGAACTGTTTGTACGTGAAAACCGCAAAATGATCTTGACAGAAGCAGGTTATTTTCTAAAAAGCCGGGCAGAAGAAATTTTAGATTTAACAAATCAAACCACTCAAGAATTCGAGAACAGAAAAAAACAATTATTCAGCGGACGATTTACGATTGGCTGTGTGGAAGCTGATAATTCGAATACATTGGCACTATTACTAGAAAAGCTGATCCGTGATTATCCCAACGTTCAATTTCATATCCACAGTGGAACAAGTGATGATATCACGGAGCGACTAGAAAAAGGCCTGTTAGATTTGGCGATTTTGCTAGATCCAGTAGATACAGAGAAATACGAAACGATTTTGTTACCAAGAAAGGAAAAATGGGGATTGCTCATTTCAGAAAATTCTGTTTTAGCAAAAAAAGACGCGATAACAAAAGAAGACTTTGCGAATGTACCTCTTTTGATCTCAAAGCGTCCAGAAATACAGCGAATGTTTGCTGACTGGTTAGGCATAAAAAAAGAGCAGTTGCTGATCACAGGAACGTACAATTTGATTTTCAATGTATTTGCGCTAATTGAGAATCAGGTAGGCGCTGCTTTAGTCATAGAAGGTGCTGTAAGTCATCATTCAAAGCGAGTGACATTCGTTCCGCTTGACCCAATGATTGAAACGAACTGCATGCTAGTCTGGAAAAAGAATCGGATTTTATCCCCTGTAGTCAATGAATTGATTCACCGTTTCAAAGAAGCTTTTGAACAGTAATAAGTATCTCTAATCGAAGAAAATTCAATAAGAAAGCAAGATGTATGACTGTCACTTTTCTAGATAAACGGCAAGTTCATAATCAATTCTATTTTGACACGAAACCTATATTTTAAATTAGGTAATTATTTGATTTTTTATTGAAAAATTTCTCATCAATATTAGACAATCTTTACTTTATAATTATCAAAAAAAGGAATTAAATTATTAAAAGGTGAAAAATTAGAGAAAATATATAACAATTAAGATTAAAAAACATAAATTGTTTTCTATTATTTATGAGAATGTGGTTTAATGGATGTGACAACTAGAAAGCGCTTTCTGTGTTGCGTATGCTATTAGACAAGGTAACCTTATAAGATAACTTTATTACATGTTTTTTGCGAATTTAAAATAACGATTAATATTTAAGAAAATGGAGGTATAAATTTTGAAAAAAATAGAGAATTTACTTTTAGTGGTGTTAATTTCATTATCACTTATAAGTGGATATTCTGTTTCTGCTAGTGAAATTAGGAATGATTATGCTCAGCAAACATCAAACAGTGTTGATCAACTGAATTATTCACCCAAAGGTAAAAATCCGTATGAAAGATCCCAAGATTTCACGGAATATATAAAGAAGCAAACTGGAAACAATAATATAACCTTTAAGGGATTCCAAACACCTAAAGGTTTTTCTAAAGAAGCGATTGATCCTCAATTATTTGTAGAAGACAATAGAATTAAAGCAGATCCAACAAAATCCCCTTATAAACAATGTGGTTATTTAGAAATGTATTTCTTCACTGGGACTTCAACGTTTGTTAAACAAGGTACTGGCGCTTTAATTGATAAAGATCGATTCCTTACGGCTGGTTCAATGCTTTATAGTCACGATCATGACTTTGAAGGATGGGCAACCGCGTCACTTATTTGGGTAGCAAGTCAAGATGGAAAAGGTACTTTAACAGAGGATCCATCTTCTGGACAAAATGGGGGCACAAATTTTCATTCAATGTATGGTTGGACGGCGCAAGAAGATTCTCGCTATGACATGGGATATATTGTTATGAATAGTTCACTTGAACAACTAGCGGGTAAGCTTGGCTATATTATTCCTGATGCTGGAGCAGTAAATTCTAACGTTGTCAGTTATACTGGAAACGCATTTAGTCAAATTATGTGGGGAAATGAGACAGTAGCAATTAACACTCCAGAATATATTTTTCATGATGTAACGATTTCAGAAGGTTCTATAGGTGCCCCAGTAATTCAAAATGGAAACATAGTAGGGATTACAACAACTCTAGAGAAGCAAGGATCAATGAATCAAGCTCTTGCGGTACGGCAAGAGATTCTTTCATTTCTTCAAGGACAATGAAGGAGATAGATGGTTCAATGTTAATGAAAAAAATGTTTATTATTTTGTTGGGAGCTATTTCCGTTTTTGGAGGATGCTCATCTGATGTAGATGATAAAAAAAATCTACAGCAACCTATATCTATTACACAAAAACAGTTAGATGAAACAGAAAATTTATCAGGAAAATGGTTCTACAATGAAGAAAATATACAGTTTAATATTGAGATTACAAATGATCAGATCAAAGTAAAAAAGAAGAAGACAGGAATCAAAGAAGAAGAAAATGTTTATAACATCTATGATTATAAAAATGAAAATGGAAAAATCAAGGTCTACGGAATAACGGATAAGAGAAATTTCTATATTTCTGAAGTAGATGTAGATGCAATTTATATTGGGGGTGGATTGGTAGATACAGATACAGAGAGTGCTTGGCAGATTAAATTATATAGACAAAAATGAGGTAATAAGATAACTAAAAAAACAAATGATGCATTCCAAAATTTGGAGGAAGAATCTATGAAAATTTTTTCGAAAAAAATGAGTACAACAGTTTTTTTATTCTCTATATTTATTGGGGTAGTAATAAATTCAAGTTATACTGTACAAGCAGATGAATTAGGTTACAAAAGCAATGTACTTTTAACTGAAACTATACCTAATGATTTAGTTGAAACAGTAAAAGCAAGATTACCTTATTTTGATTCCATATTATTAAATGATGAAGGAGTTGCTTCTGGAAATAAAAGTTTAGGTACGGCTTTTTCAGTATACGATGATGACAACCAGCAAACTTATTACTACTTCCCGTTATATGATGGTGATGGAAATATGATAAAAACTATCTTTTGTTATAATGCGGAAGGAGCCTGGCAAACAAACCTTAGTGGATATCTAGTTGAAGAATTAACTAGATTTGTTGAAGAAGGATCAAAGACCCAAGGTTTTGTTCAAAAAAACGCAGATTTGTATGCAATTGATCTTCAAAATAATTTAATATTATTTAATGATTCCCCAGTTTCAAATGGTTATATTCCCCCAAAAGATGTGACATTATCAACGTATAATAAAGAAAATTTAAAACAAGTGAAAATAGAAAAAAATATGTATACATTTTCTAACCCAGTAAGAAAATATTCTTCTTCTCCAAGTATTATTCCAAAAGCTGAAGGACAGAAATATCTTAATTTAGACTTTCTTGAGACTCAAGGTTCAAATAATTGGTGCGCGGCCTATGTCACAACTTCTATAATTAGATATGCTAATAAAAGTAATAGTCCGACTGCAAGACAAATGATGCAACACTATTATCCCAATTCTAGTAATTTAGAAAGTCAAGCGGCTAGTCGGGAAAAGTGCATGGATTATGGATATTTACACAACTTTTTTAATATGGTGAATGTTAACTCGCCTATTACAGTGTCCGGAACACAATTGGAAATTAATGAAGAAAGTCCATTTTATATTGCTGCATCGAGTGATAGTACGACAGCTACCCATGCATTTACTGTTAGAGGCTATGCTAACTTTGATTTTTACCAGACAATTTCCGTTTGGAATCCATGGAGCGACGCTAGTTATGGCTATGACTTGATGGATCCATCAAGTCATACTATTTCTACACATGGAATGGTATGGAAAAATTTTGGTACGATATATGGATGGCATCATCCATAACAGTCATATCTGAGTTAATAAAACGTAAGTAGTACATCAATATATTCAAGTCGCAGAAACAAATACTAGGTCTATCTTGTTTTATTTTTAGAACACAAGAACACTCAAGTAGGGAGGAATTCTCTTAAAGGGATTTTCTCCTTATTTGATGATTAAAGTCTATGTATCTTTACCGACACCAGAGGATAATTCTAAGGGTTTTAAATTTTATTAGACGCATGATTAGTTGAACAAGTTCTTTTACAAGCTTTTTCGTTACTTTATTCAGAAGATTAAAATAAGTATGTCCAGTTTCAAGCATAAAATATAAAAATTATCAAAATTGATCATTAATTGTGCTAGAATTGTAATAGTTTTACAATACGATCATTCTGGGATATTGAGATTGGAAAAATATATTTTTGTACCCACCCAAAAGTAAAAGGTACATTCGAAGTACAAATATTAGTACAGCGTAAACGAGATAAGTATCTAGTAAGAATCATTCGATTTACGGTGGAACAACGAAAAATTTTAAAGAAATATGGAACCAGATTTGTCGTAAAAGAAAAACAACTGATAGAAAAGTCAAAGAATTTTTTATGATTGAATAATCCAAGGCAAAAGAAATAATGTAGCAAAGCTACCTTGTTTCTTTTTTTGTATGTTTTTCTTCTTTACTTTTACAAAAGCGAACGTATGTTTTGTAATAAAAAAGTGGGGATGTTATTTATGATGGACTATTAGCAACTACCAGAAAAAATTGGCAATTTTTGTCATTTATCGCTGAAAATTTTGCCATTTAAAAAGAAAAGTGACATGTATGACAGTCTTGCTTTTGTATTTTTTCATTTTTAAATCAAAAAAAATAAAGAGATTTACACAACTCGTTGAATAAGCGCTTACAAATAAAAAAAGAACGGAAATGAATCAGCTATAATAACCGTTGTTCTGGATTGTAATCATTACAAAGAAATGAAGATTATAACTTTGGAGGTGTTCGAAAAGAAAAATGGGAGGGGCTTTCATGAAAAGAGTTAGAAAATGTTTGACATTGGTTTTTGTGTTGAGCTGCTTGATACAACTTTCTGCTTTCAACCAAGTGGTGTTTGCTGCAAGTGAAAAAAGTAGTGTAGGTATCACTTTTGAAGGAAGTGTTCCGCAAAGCTCAACCGATCCATCCGTACCATCCTCGCAAGATGCCGATCAATCGGCAGATCAATCCAGACCAAAGAAATACCCGAAAACCAACGAGATTCAGCAATCATTTATTACTTGGGGTGGAGTATTTCTTTTAGTAATCAGTTTGTTTTTAATATTTTGGAAAAGAAAGAGGAATAGAGAATGAAAAGAACAATTTTAGCTGCAGCATTAATCAGTACAACACTTTTGGCAGGAACATTAGCTGTACATGCAGATGATCTAAATGGAAAAAGCACTGCAAAGATCGGTTTGACGACACAAGATCCAGATCATCCTGTAGGTCCGATCGATCCGATCGACCCTGATGATAATCCTCCTTCAAATGATCCAACTGGAAATACTGGGGACTTGCGTATCGATTATATCTCAAACATCGACTTTGGCACTCAAACGATTTCTGGAAAAACAGAAACATATACTGCCCAAAAACCAGCACTAAGAACTGAAGCGCAGATTTCAGATTTACGAGGAACTGGTGCTGGCTGGAATTTGCAAGTTAATTACGCTACAGAAAAACCAGGGTTTACTTCAGAAGACAAAACATTGAATGGTGCAGAACTAACATTGCCTGTCGGAACTCCTAAAACGGTTGCCGATAACAGATCTGCAGCTCCTGCTACAAGCGAAGTAGTGGTCAATAATGCTGCACAAAACATTATGACAGCAGCTGCTAACGCTGGTTTAGGAACATGGGCGGATGAAATGGATACAGCAAATGTTTCGCTTAAAGTCCCATCAGGTAACTTGGTGGGTGATTACACAGCTACACTTGTCTGGACTTTGTCAGACGCACCAGCTTAATTAAACATTTATTACGAACGAATAAGGAGAGAATAACAACGATGAAAAAACAAGTATTTTACACATTAGCAGCGACAGTATTGCTATCAAGCTCATTATTAAGTACATTGAACGTACAAGCAGATGAAACAGAGCCAACCAAAGATTCTGCCACTTCTACAGCAAAGATCAGTTTTACAGGTGGAAATGATGATCCAGTTGATCCATTGATTCCAGATAATCCTGACGACCATGGAACAGGCGATCATGGACCATTATCAATTGACCATGTATCTGATATCACTTTCGGTACACAAGAGATCTCAGCAAGTGAGCAAGTTTATCATGCAGAAAATACAGAAGCCAATGTCCAAATCACTGATAAACGCGGGGTAGAAGGTGGCTGGATATTAACAGCAGCAGCTTCTCATTTTACAGCGGAAGATCATTCAGAATTAAAAGGTGCGGAATTATCATTCAATGGTGGGAAAATCCAAACAACTTCAGATAACACTAGCGAAAACCCAACAGCACATGATGTGGTTTTTGACAATACGGAAGCAAAACCAGTAATGACCGCCGACAGTTTGCAAGGACAAGGTTCATGGGTAGACCTCTTCCAAGGGACTAAAGGAGACAATGACAAAATACAGTTAAAAGTGCCTTCAGGTTCTGTTGAAGCAAAAGAATACACGGCAACGATCACTTGGACACTCACAGCAGGCCCAACTGCTTAGAATGGAGAGAAAAATGAACAAACTTCAATCATTGTTTGTTGCTGCTCTTAGTTTATTAAGTATTGTAGTGATGCCATTGACGACATACGCTGATTCAAATGAATCAGCGTATAGCGTCAATGCAAATATTCCCGACTTTCAAAAAAATAAGAACGTTTCTTATTTTGATTTGCAATTAGATCCAAATCAAAAAAAAGAGATTTCAATCCATTTAGCTAACTCAGCAAAAGAAAAAGCAATTTTTAGCGTAGATGTTAATAATGCTGCCACAAACAGTAACGGGGTCATTGACTACGGACAAACAGATTTGAAGAAAGATCCGTCTGCTAAATATGTATTGAATCAACTAGTCACTCCTAAAAATCAAGAAATTGAATTACAAGCTGGTGAATCCAAAGATGTGACTTTCCAAGTTCAAATGCCAAAAGATCATTTTAAAGGCATCATTCTTGGCGGAATACACATCAGTAAAAAAGATAATGTGAGTGAAAAAGTAGACGGAACAGCAATCCGTAATAAATATGCGTACGTGATCGGTGTGAAACTGCAAAACGATACAGATGCCGTCACGCCCGATTTGAAACTGAACTCAGCAAAAGCTGGTCTGCAAAATTCCTATACGACTGTGTTTGCTAATGTGCAAAATCCAACACCTGGAATCATCAGCAAAGTTAATTTTGATGCGAAAATCACGAAAAAAGGGTCAAAAGATGTTCTTTATGAAACTAAAAAGGAGAATATGTCGATTGCCCCTAATACGAACATTGACTTTCCAATCAGTTTGGATAAGGAGAAAATCGAAGCTGGAGATTATACGGTGACGATCGATGCCAACGAAGGGAATACAGATAAAACATGGCATCTGACAACTGATTTTACGATCCAGTCAGAAAAAGCCAAAAAGATCAACAAAGAAGCAGTGACAGAAGACAAAGGAATCCCATATCTCCCAGCTATCATCACAGTCGGAATCTTGTTATTATTGATCATCGCATTTTTAAGTTACAAATTACTTAAACAAAAAAAGTAGGTGAGTCTTTCAAGTGAAATTGAATCAGCCACTAAATAAATTATATGTGTTAGGCTTGTTTTTTTTATGTGTTTTTGGAAGCATTTGTTTTCACGCCGTTGATGTTTCGGCAGCTGATTATACAGAAATTAGCGAAGGACCAATTCTTGGGGGGCATGTTGAAGCATCTATTTCTTACAAAAAAGATCATTCGCCTAATTATACAGCAGTTGGAGATACGGTAACGGTTACGACCACTTTAGAAAAGTTGGATGATGGTGCTTTGCCCGATCAGTATAAACAATCTTCTGTTTTTATGCTGTTTCCGGATAAAACACAAGGCTTGCAATTACAGGGAGAACCTGAATTTAGATATGAAGTAGCAGGGATACAAGATACAGGAAGATTTGTTGAAACAACTAAAGAATTACATGTTAGTCTATTGACGTCTTTTAATTTGTTAGCTAACTATGAACACGGTGATCCACTGACTTATGATGGACGAATGACAGAAATCCCAATTACTACTGAATATGATGACGGTCCTTACGAGGATGAATATGCGTTATCAAACTTGTTGGTTTTAAAAGGTTCTAAAGTCATTTTAAGTTATAAAGCAACTGTAACAGAAGAAGCTTTGAAGAACGATAAATTTATGCTTCATGCCGCTGTTTATGATAGTAAAGCCGGTGATTTTGATTGGGCTCATTTTCTGACAGCATCTATGCCAAGTATCCAAAATTTAGGGATCTCATTTGACGAAGCTACTAAAGACAAAAAAATCGATATAAAAGACGATTCTTCTTATCAAACTACTTTAACTGGTTCTTGGGCTGGCGCAAAAGACGATATCCATCCTGTATTGACGATTGATGGCAAAGAAGTGCCTATTCCAGATGGTAGTTTTAAAGAAGACGGCACATTTGAAATCCCAGTTGACTTGAAGAATGTAGGGAATATTGGAACAAATAATGTCCATATCAAAATTTCTGATAGTAATGGACAAGTTGCGGAAGACGATGCAGTCATTACACTTGTCCAAGCATTGGTTCCACCAGAAATCAAACTTTCTGATTCTTTAGCAAATGCCTCCGTCAGTGTGTTTCCAACAGATCAGTCATTGACGATCGATGGGGAATGGAAAGATAAAGACAGTAATGCTGTTTCTTTATTTTATAAGCTGAATGGGCAAGAAAGAGTCTTACAAGACAATATCAGTAATACAGCAAAAGACTCATGGCTTCCTTTCTCACAAGAGATTCCTCTCGCTGATCTTAACACTGATGATAATCAAGTAGAAGTTTATGCCAAAGATGCAGAAGGTCAGTTATCTAATCATGAAAGTTTTAAAATCATATTGAATCAAGGAAACGTCAGCTTTAAATCGATCGATCCGGAGATCCAATTCAAAAACATGGTTATTTCCGGTACCACTGTTTATTCTTCACCACAAGCAACTGTTGGGGTAGTTGTAGAAGATACGACAGGAATTCCGAAAGATTGGCAGCTTAAAGTCAAACAGACCACATCTTTTTCTGACGGAACAAGAGATTTACCTGCGCAATTGACCTATCTGAATGGGGAAGAAAAGCTGTCAATCAATGATAGCTTAGCAGTGGATTTGCCAGTCGTTCAAAACAATGCTACGGATTATTCTCTGCAACAAGATGCGAACCATCAATTCCAGTTAGCTGTTTCACCAGGCGCTTATACTGGTGAATATCAGTCACAGTTGGAATGGACGATCGAAAGAGCACCATAAAAAATAAGAAGGGGAAACGTGGCTGTTTTTCCTTCTTATTTTTGTTATGATAGGGGCGAAAGGGTGGAGTTAGTTGATGGAGTCAATCATGTTTGTTCTCATTGCTTATCTAAATTTGTTTATTTGGATGAGTCTGTTGTTTAAAGGGGCGTCAAAATGGCGATTCCTCTTGTTTTATTTGGGGCTAATGATAGCTAATATGTTTTTTGTTCCATACACATTCGTTTTCTTTGCAATCGCTTATGCTGCAATGTGTTGGTTTTTATATCTTTTGGTAGAAAATATTTTTTTATCGTTCCTGTTACAAAATTTTTTATTGAATGTGGTAGGTATTTCCTTTTTCTTAGCAATCGATATCCCAAGGTATTTGGGATTTTATACTAGTTATTTGAATCTTTCAGTAGAATTAGTACTAGCAGCTAGTTTATTTTTGCTGATCAGAAAAGCAGATCAAAAGTATGATATATTCGATTATTTTAGTGGCTATACGAAAAAACTGAAAGGCTTGACGATTTTATCTGTTGTGATTTATGTGCTGATTTACATCTTTCATTTAGGTATTAGTTTTTACTCGTTGGATTATATCCTTACTTCGATCATCACGCTTTTATATAGTATTTTTTATACTGCTTTTTTTATTGTCTTTATTATATATAAGAAAAAGTTCCAAGTAATCGAACTTTATTTGAAAGACAATCAGGAAACAAAAGAATACTACGAGAAATTAGATGATTTCCGTCATGATTATTTGAATTATATTTCTGCGTTGGAATACAGCTTGGTGAATGACAGTCAGGAGAATTCTATCAAACTATTGACCCATTTAAAGGATTATTCTTTAGAAGCAATCGATGATGCGAGACACAATCCCTTGAAGCGAATCAGTGATCCGGCAGTACGCGGGCTTTTTTATCATTTTATGGAAAGAGCCAATCAGTCTGGCATTTCTTATGATATCCAAGTTCTGAATATCATCAATAATATCAAAGCAGATTATATCGATGTTCTTCGTCTTTTATCTATTGCACTGAATAATGCCATTGAACATTGTGATGAAACAAGAAAAGAAGAGCCAATCAATATTACGGTCAATCAAACAAAGGAGCGGTTTTATTTCAAAATCGAAAATCCTGCTGATATGTCCTCAACAAGCTTAGCTAAATTGATGAAAAGAGGAAGCTCAACGAAAAAAAATGGGGGACTCGGTCTTTATAACTTTTCGAAAATCACGGATAAATATCTGAATGCCAACTATGGAATCAAATATTTAAAACGTACGAAAATGTTTGTCTTGGAATTGGCGATTTATGAGAAGTCAATCAGTAAAACTGTATGAATAGCTAGCAAAGTGGAATAAGGAAGTTAAAAACGGGCAGGACAGACATGTCCTACCCGTTTGTTTGTTTTAGTTGGTCAATGTGGCGTAATAATTTTTTTACACTAGAAGAACTTAAAAGAAGTGTATCTTTATTTTTGAAATGGACTTCCATCATTTGTTTATCTACTTCTTTGATATTGAATGGATTGATAGAAAAACTTTTCAGATCATTAAAGAAATGATAGTCTTGGAATTTTTGTTTGATATTTTTCATTTTATCATGAATAACAAAGTTCTCATTTGTTCCATAAAATTCCAAGGTGGAGCGAGAACCATTGATCGTTGAGATATAATTGACTTCATCTGGCGCAATCAAAAAGACCCTTGTGGCGCCTTGCAGTTCAATGATAGAGGAAGATTGTTTTTGAGCTTCCAATTTTTCTAAAAGTAGCTGTTTCAATGATTGTGCAACTTCTTCTAAGTTTGATTTATCAAGATAGCGATCTGGGCGAATCTGCTGATTAATGATTTCTAATCCGCGTGTATTATCGTTTGATAGAAAAATAATCGAGCATTCTGGATTCTTGTTCCGTATTTTTTTAGCAAAATCAATGCCACTATGCAATGTCTTTAAATCAATGTCGATAATAAACAAATCAGAAGAAGAAAAGACCAGTGTATCTAAACGCTTATAAATCGTTTCCAACTCGCTGCTCGGGTATATTTGAAGAGAGAGGGCACTCAACTCTTTATGTTTTAGTAATTCTTTCTTCAATAATTCCTGATGAAACAAGTTATCTTCAATGTAGTAGATTTTCATGGTTCGATTCCCCTAAGACAGATTTCATTACGATTAGTATAACAGATTTTTTCTATAAATTTCATCATATAAATGATATTTGTTTTTTTATTAATCAGAAAATATGCATTTTTATCGTTTTAATGGACGGAATAAGCATAATGTTGATCGCGGTATTCTCTTGGCGTAAGGGAAGTTGTTTTTTTAAAGACCTGAATAAAATGACTTTGACTTGCAAATGAAAGCAATACGCTGATTTCTTTATAACTCTTGTCCGTAAAAAGCAACAAATGTTTACTTTCGTTGATCTTCCGTTCTTGGATATAGGAATGGATCGTTTGGCCCATTTCTTTTTTGAATAAAGCAGAAAGATGTGTTTTGTGCTTGTCAAATGTCTCAGCCAGCTCGTCAAGCGTGACGCGGTCGTAAATATGGCTGTCTATATAGTTGATTAGTTGCTTGACTAGCATGGATTTATCGGCTAGAGGTTGCTGATGGATCAGTTCCATGAAACGATAAGTCGCCTCTTTCATATAAGTGTGCCATTCATTAGAAGAATGGATACGGAACAAGCCTTGGATCAAAGCATCTGATAAACTAAAGGCCTGATTGATTGGGACTCCTTCATCGATACTGATACGTGTCAGTATGGCAACAAAAGCAGAGAATTTCAGCTTCAAACCTTCTAATTCATTTTCGGATAACTCGACATGATACGTTTCTTGCATCTTTTTAAATAACCAATCGATCTTTTCTGGCTGATTCCGTTTGATGTATTCTGTGTATCGAAGCTCAAATTGGTAAGAATCAAAAGTGGCTTCTTGCATCCGCCGGTCGTATAGACTGTCCTCCAACCGTTGATCTGTGGTAGAGCGCTGCTTGATTTCTTTTTGGTAAACCCAGTGCAATTCCTCTTTTTTCAACAGTTTGTGTGTTAGAAAAGCATAGGCAAGCTGAACGAATTCTTCAAATGCTGCAGTTGTTTCTTTCGTATAGTGAATACCGTAGTGATAGACATGGCCTTTGAATAGAAATGTATCGGGAGATTCTCCAATCATGCCGCAAGGGCCGATCAACAAGGAATAGGGTTTGCTGTCTGTCATAAAATCAAGCTTAGCAAACATAAAAGGAAAGTGATTAAATAAACATACGGGCTGATGTCCTTTCGGTGAAATGAATGTCTCCATGATAGGATGTATATCCCATGAAATCTCCGGATGGCAAACTTTGCCGCTTGAATCAAATAAAACCATGGGAATCAGATATTTTTTGTATAACAAATCCATTATTTTAGAAATCGCTGTCTTTTTCAATTATTTTCCTCCTGTCTATCCTTTTTCTTCCATTGTAACGCAAAAATAACATATTGAATATTAAATTTTTCAGGTATTTTCCTTCTATTTTTATATAAAGTCTTCTTTTGTTGTATAACAAAGAAAATTTTATCGTTATAATTAAAAATGTAAAAACGGTTACAAAAAAGGAGAAACTAATGGATGAAAAACAATTAAAGCAACTAGCCGATTCCTTGACAATAAAAGAAAAAATCGCACAAACAGTCCAGTTGAACGGCGACTTGTTTACTGATAGTGATGTGATGAATACTGGACCAACAAAGGAGTTAGGTTTTCCTGATGATTTTGATTTAAGTCAGATTGGTTCCATTTATAATATCAATGAACCAGAAAAGCTAAAAAAAATCCAAACAAAAATAATGGAAGAAAGTAGTAAAAAAATCCCGCTCCTCTTTATGTCAGATGTTATTTATGGTTTTCGTACCATTTTTCCTATCCCACTAGCACAAGCGGGATCGTATGATTTTGATTTGATCCAAAAAGCTGCACAAGAAACAGCAAAAGAAAGTTACTTAAGCGGACTACATGTTCTATTTTCACCCATGCTTGATTTAGTAAGAGATCCTCGTTGGGGACGGGTGATGGAGTCTCCAGGAGAGGATGTATATATTGCAAAAGAGTTTGCTAAACACGCTGTCCAAGGGTACCAAGGAGACGATCTCCAATTGATTGACAAATACCGTGTTGGGGCATGTATCAAGCATTTTGCAGGATATGGTGCCCCAGAAGCTGGAAGGGAATACAATACCGTCGATATGTCCAACCAACGTCTCTTCAATGAATACCTTGCTCCTTATCAAGCGGCAGTTGAAGCCAATTGTTTACTAGTCATGACCGCATTCAATGTGTTGAATGGTGTGCCTTCTACCGGTAATCGCTGGCTGAATCGGGAGATTCTTCGAAAGAGGTTCGGCTTTAACGGTGTACTGGTCTCTGATTATGCGGCTATTGAAGAGTTGGAAGTACATGGCTACACGAAAGATCAAGCAGACTCAGCTAAAAAGGCGTTAGAAGCCGGTGTGGACTTCGATATGATGACTTCTGTCTATGCCAATTCTTTAGAAAAATTAGCAGAAGAAAACAAAGAAATCTTACAATTGTTGGATGAGGCAGTATGGCGAATCTTAGTTTTGAAGAACAAACTTGGATTATTTGAAGATCCGTATCGAGGACTCGAAGAAGAGAACACAGGAGAAATCTTGACGGAAGAATCGAAAGAAGTAGCAGTCAAGCTAGTCGAAAAGAGTTGTGTCCTCTTGAAGAATGACGACACACTACCATTAAAAAAACATCAGAAAATCGCAGTTATCGGACCTTACGGCAAAAGTCGCCTGACAATGGGGTTCTGGGCCTCTGTAAGTGGTAAACCACAAGATAGTATCCCACTCAAAGATGGACTAGAACAGCATTTTTCAAAAGAACAGCTGCTATTTGCAAAAGGATTCAACCTGTTTGATTCCTATGAACCATTTGGACCGTTAAAAGCCGGAATTGAACAACTGAATGGAACGATTGAGGACGAGGAAACGTTAATCCAAGAAGCATTGGAAACTGCTGAAAAATCTGACGTGATTTTGCTGACGATTGGTGAACAATTTTTAGAAAGTGGAGAAGGAGCTTCTAAAACCAACCTTCGATTACCTGAAAAGCAAAAACGTTTGATCAAAGCATTAGTAGCGTTGGATAAACCAATTGTAGGGATTTTATATACCGGACGTCCGCTGGTCCTAACAGAGATCGAACCTTATTTTTCTAGTTTGCTGCTCGTTTGGTATCCTGGAACGATGGGAGGCATCGGTATTGCCAATCTTCTTGCAGGGGAAGCAGTGCCAAGTGCTCGACTTAGTATGACATTCCCACGGAGTGAGGGGCAGATCCCAATCTATTATGCACATGCTTCAACTGGCCGACCTTTAGAAACAAGTACGCATTCGACCCGTTTTGTGTCTAAGTATATTGATGAATCCAATGAGCCGCTGTTTGCTTTTGGTGCCGGGAAAACATATGGAAAAGTCGAAGCAAACTGGCAGGAGATACAGGATCAAGAAGATAAGCTGCAATTTGTTTATGAAGCAGTTAATCATTCAGCAACACCAATAGAAACAGTTATCCACATTTATGTAAAAGACAAGACAGCCTCTATTGTGCAACCAGTCAAACGGTTGATTGCGAGTCAAGTCGTTTCCATACACGCAGATGAGAAAAAATTGATTAACTTTACAGTATCAAAAGAAGCACTTATGTTTTATAACAATCAAGGGGAAAAAATTTGGGAGTCTGGCGAATTTACTTTTTCTCTCTCGACAGTAGATTCAGAAGAGGACCGTACAATTCAATTATAAAAAAGGAGAAGAAAGATGGAAAAATTAGAACAGTTTTTAAGCAGCAGACTATTGCCGATGTCGGAGAAATTACAAAAGAACAAAGTGTTAGCCGCATTGATGGAGGGGTTTATCCGAACAAGCCCAATTACATTAGGGATTGCCTTCATTACGATTATTGGAAATTTCCCATTTCCTGGCTGGATCGATTTTTTGAAAAATGTGGGGATTTTTCCTCATGTGGAAGCAATCACTAATGGTGCTACAGGTGTTTTCTCGTTGTATGTCGTATACAGTTTAGCTTTCTCTTATGCAAAACAATTAGGGACTAATGAACGGAATGCATCCATCATCTCTTTGGCAAGTTTTATTATGCTGATGCCGCAATCCGTTATGACGACTGTCACACAAGAGGGGAAAGCAGTTGAACAAGCTGTCGGTGCGTTGCGATTGGATTATCTGGGCGGTCAAGGATTGTTTATCGGTATGCTTGTCGCTTTGCTCATTACCCGTTTTTATGCCTTCTTAGCTAAGAAAAATATTATGATCAAATTACCGGAAAGTGTGCCGCCGATGGTCACACAATCTTTGTCACCAGTATTTGTCGTTACAATCATTTTTGTTGTTGTATTTGCTTTGCGAGTATTATTTGGATTAACACAATCAGGAACGATTTTCCAATTCTTTATTGATGTAATCAATGCCCCATTGAACTCTTTAGTAGCGAGTCCGTTATCGATCATCATTATCATGGAATTATTAGCTGTTTTATGGTTCTTCGGTATCCACAATGCTGTGTTGCAAGGACCTTTAGGCGCAATCAGTATGACGATGGTCGTTGGGAACATTGCTGCCTTCCAAGAAGGAAAAGCATTACCCTATTTAGTTCCATCTGTTATCTACATGGGGATGTACGCAGCTGGCTTCATGGGATTCGTGACATTTTTCATGATTAAAAGCAAGTCAGCCAAAATGCGACAGTTAGGTAAATTATCTTTTGTTCCATCCTTATTCAATGTGACAGAACCATTGATGTTTGGGATGCCGATCATCTTGAATCCGATTTTCTTTATTCCACAAATCTTTACACAATTGATTGCAGGATTCGTTACATGGGGATTAACCACTACCATATTGCCGATTTCTTTGAATCCGACTATGTCGCTATTACCTTGGACAACTCCTACATTTGTGAAGATGCCTTTATCAGGCGGACTGAACTACACGATCCTGATGGTTATTTGTATGGCAATCGGCGTGGTGATGTGGTACCCATTCATTAAGATCGCAGATAAGAAAGAACTAGAGTTAGAAGCGGCGTTGGAAAAAGAAGAAGCAGAAACGAAAGCAGAAAAAATCATCAATGCAGAAGTCGAAGCATAATGAAGGGGAAAAGCATGTGGACCTTAAGTATCGATATCGGTGGAACGTATATCAAGTCAGCTTTAATAATGGATACGCAAATAAGAGAAAAAAGACAAATAGAGACACCAAAAACAGATAAGGACAATTTTATCCTGGTCCTTGTCGAATTGATCCGTTCTTATCAGCAGCTCGAACCCATTGAATTTGTCGGATTTTCTGTTCCTGGTGCGGTGAAAGAAGCGTCAACCGTCTTTTTTGGTGGAGCAGTCGCATGCCTGAATGAAGTCAATTTAAAGCAAGAAATAGAAAAACAGCTGCCCGTTCGTGTGTTTGTAGAAAATGATGCGAAAGCTGCTGTATTGGGAGAAGCAAGTTTCGGTCATTTAAAAGGGATTGAAAATGGTGCAGGAATTATTCTAGGAACAGGCGTCGGCGTTGGACTTTTGCTGGATGGGCAGGTGAGAAAAGGGCCGCATTGTCAAACTGGAGAAGTTAGTTTCTTGATACAAGATCGTGGGATAAATGGAGCTGAATCATTTGCAGGGATCAATTTGTCAGCTGTTCGATTAGTAGAAGAACTGGCAAAATTATTTCAGTGTGAACCCAAAGGACCTCTTGTATTTGATTATTTATATCAAAAAGAAGATGAACAAGCACAAACTTTATATCGCACATACTGCAATCAAGTAGCGATTCTCTGTTTCAATATCCAATGTTTGTTGGATTTGGACAAAATGATTATTGGCGGTGGAATCAGCAAACAAAAAAGGCTGATCAGTGATATCCAGAAAAACTATGAAGCCATCTTTTCTGTGTCGCCGATGATCGAACAAACGATTACGAAAATGACGATAGAAGCTGCCGCCTTTGAGTCTGAAGCAAATCTGATTGGTGCAGCGAAAGGAGTACGATTGAATGAGATTTCCAACTGATTTTTTATGGGGAGCTTCCACTAGTGCGTATCAGACAGAGGGAGCTTGGGATGCAGACGGTAAAGCGCCGTCTGTTCAAGATATGAAAGAAATACCTGACGGAACAAGTGATTTCAAAGTGGGGGTAGATCATTACCATCGTTTTGAGGAAGATGTTCGTTTATTTAAAGAGCTAGGGTTAAAAGCTTATCGGTTCTCGATTTCTTGGAGTAGAGTCATGTCCAATGGAAAGGTTAATCCAAAAGGACTGGAGTTTTATAAGAAACTCATTGCATTATTGAAGGAAAATGAGATCGAACCAATCGTGACGGTGTTCCATTTTGATTTGCCTTATGAGATCCATGAAAATGGAGGCTGGGAAAATAGGGCGACGATCCAAGCTTTCGCTGATTACTGCCAGCTGCTTTTTGACACATTCGGTCAAGAAGTAAACTATTGGCAAACAATCAATGAACAAAATGTCATGGCTTTAGCTGGATCGATCATTGGTACAAGTAATAAATCAATGAAAGAAAAGTTTCAAGAAAACCATCATATGCTCGTTGCTCAAGCACTGGTCACGAAAAATTACCATGATGGGAATTATCCAGGAAAGATCGGACCCGCGCCGAACATTGCCAGTGTATATGCTGCTTCTGATAAACCAGAAGACCAGTTGGCTGCAATGAATATGAGTGCTTTAAGAAACTGGCTGTTTTTAGATGCTGCGGTTTATGGTGTCTATAACCATAATGCCTGGAACATTTTGTCAAAAATCAATGCCTGTCCTGAAGTAACAGAAGAAGACAAAAAAATCATGTTAGAAGGTACATGCGATTATATTGCTTTTAATTATTACAATACCATGACTGTTTCAGCCTATTATCAAAAAGAAAACAAGATCGATCAGCAATCTGGCTTTGGTATCCCCGGCTTCTTTCAAGCGACAACGAATCCACATTTGCCAATGACTGAATTCGGCTGGCCAATCGATCCAGAAGGGTTCCGTTATACGTTAAATGAGATCTATTCAAGATATCGTTTGCCGTTATTGATAACCGAAAACGGAATAGGAGCAAAAGATCAATTAACAGAAGATGGAAAAATCCATGACAAGTATCGCATCGACTACTTGAAACAGCATATCCAGCAAATGTATCTAGCAATGGAAGATGGTGTAGAGGTGATCGGTTATTGTCCGTGGAGCGCGATCGATTTGATCAGCACCCATGAAGGAATCGAAAAAAGATACGGTTTTATTTATGTTGATCGAACAGACGATTCTTTGAAGACGCTGGATCGTTATAAAAAGGATAGCTTTTATTGGTACCAAAAATTGATTGCTGAAAATGGATCAAACGAAGAGGAGTAAGCCTATGCAGATCGATACGATGACTATTGACAACGAAGCCAATACGACTCTAACGGTTTATCTTCATGAAGAAAAGCCCGAATTTCACCGTATTGACAAACGTCCGTTCATACTAGTGATTCCAGGAGGAGGGTACGGATTTTGCAGTGAAAGAGAAGCAGAGCCGATTGCATTGAAATTTGCTGCTGAAGGTTATCATGCGGGTGTGCTGCGCTATCACGTTGGAGAACACCGTGATTTCCACAAAGCACTGACGGATGCAGAAAAAAGCATGGATCTGATTGCCTTACTAGCTGAAAAAGCAAAAATCGATCAAACCAAAATTGCAGTGATCGGTTTTTCAGCCGGTGGGCATTTAGCAGCCGCTTTGTCTACTTTGTCCGATCAAAAACCAAGTGCTTGTATCCTTGCTTATCCGGCTATCTTAAGCTCCTTTGCAGAAGCGATGAAGATCCAGGCTCCTTCTTTGGAAATGTGTGTGACACCGCAAACGCCACCTACTTTTTTGTTTTCTACATTCGAAGATAATGTGGTGCCTATCGAGAATTCTCTTTTGTATTTGAGAGCATTAGAAGAAAACGATGTACCTTTTGAAACACACATTTTTCAAAAAGGAAAGCACGGATTATCATTAGGAAATAAGTGGAGTGGAAATAGTGAAGAGATGGTGGACCCTCGATTTGCCAAGTGGTTTGAGCTTTGTATCGAGTGGCTGGAAATCATTTGGGTACAAGCAGCTGCGGAAACTACGCAAAAAATCGAAGACATTTGGCAAGTACCAATCAAAAATTTATACGCCATTGAAGCCAATCAATCGATCTTACTTGAACATCTGCCATTTTTAGCCGATAGAAGTAGGTTCAAAATCATTCGAAGTTTGTCCTTCAACCAGCTGTGTGAGGTTTCGCCAGATAAATTTCCAAAAACAAAGATCAGTCAATGGGTAAATGAATTGATTTGGTACCGTTGAACTTTCCTATCAAAGAATCGATACTCGGAGGAAACAAATGAAATATGAAATAATCAAAAAGAACAATCGGTTCTATTTTCTCATGGATGAAAAACCCTGTCTTCTCTTAGGCGGAGAAGTGCATAATTCAGTAGCTTCTACGGTGCTTTCTATGGAAAAAAATATTTGGCCATTTGTGAACAATCTCGGATTGAACACCCTGCTTGTACCTGTTTATTGGGAAAGCATCGAGACAAGTCCGGGAATATTCAACTTTGATTTGATAGAAGCCCAGTTACAAAAAGCGACTGAAAGTAAGATCAAGTTGGTTTTTCTATGGTTCGGTTTATGGAAAAACGGTTTATCTACTTATGTTCCTTCATGGATCAAGACAGACACAGAAAATTATTTTAGAGTAGTCAACCAAAAGCAAGAGCAGTTAAACTGTATCTCACCATTTTGCACGAAAGCAATTGAAGCAGATTGCCGCGCATTATCTAGCCTATGTCAATTTATCAGTCAGCATCCGCTGAAAGATCAAGTATGCATGATGCAGATCCAAAACGAGGTCGGCTGTCTTGAAACGGCAAGGGATCACTCTAGAAAAGCACAGCAAATATATGGATCCACACTTCCAGAAAGAATCAGAGAATTATATCCTCGAGCAAAAAACTGGCAAGAACTTCCAGAGGAAACATTCATGGCCTATGCCTTTAGTCATGCACTGGAAAAGATGGCAGTAGAGGCAAAAAAATGGTTAGATATCCCGTTGTTCACCAATGCTTGGCTGCATAAAGAAGGAAAAAGCGCGGGCGACTATCCTAGCGGTGGGCCTACAAAAAATGTATTAAACGTATGGGCAAAAAATGCACCTAGCTTAACGGCTTTTGCTCCAGACATCTATGAAGAAAATGTTCGGGAAATCATTCAAGATTATCAAATGATTGATCAACCCCTTTTCATACCAGAAACAAGAAAAGATCTAAGCTATCTATCCAATTGTTTCTATGCATTTGGGCAAGGAGCACTTTTGTATTCTCCTTTTGGAATCGAAGATCTTCGAAAAAGTACGGAAGCTATAATAGACGAGGATCAGGCTTTCTTGAAACAGTTAGGATTAGACCAAGCGGCTTTTGATCCGACAGGAAGTTTGCCTTATTTTACTAAGTGTTATCAAATAATCAAAGAACTAACCCCATTTTTAACGGATGAAACACTCAAGATCCATTCTTTTAAAAAGGAAAAGGACACGGCGTATCAGTATCAAGATGAAAATTACCGATTTTTGATCAAATATTTAAGTAAAGACAAGAAAGAGCAGCTGAACACTGCCGGTCTCTTTTTTCAATCAGAAAATGATTATTTTTTTGCTGGGTGCAACTTTGCGCTATTCCATGAAGCAGTAGATGAAGAGCGGCGTTCAGAAATTTTGAATTTTGAAGAAGGATACTTTGAAGGAAAAAAATGGATCACAGAGCGTGTTTTGAATGGGGATGAGCGCTATACGCCGTATATCGGTAATATGCCTAAAATCATCAAATTCTCTTTATATACCTATCCGAAAAAAGAACAGGAGGTTGTCCATGAATATCTTGCTGACGAACGAAACCTTTAAACCATCTACAAGTATGCTTGCCCAAGAACCGGAACCACTCGAAAATCTATCTGTTTATCGAAATAGTACAACCGCATTTCAGTTATTGCTACATGATGGGAAGAAAAATCATTACAGCTTAGACGATCAATTTACGATCCCGGATGCGATTGAAATACCTATATACCGGATAGAGATCAACTCGGAACTGCCAATCAAATCGAATTTTATTGAATATTATTGCGGAAAAGACGATATTTTCTATGGGGATAAACTGTTGGAAGAAACCACACATACTTATCCTGGCGATCGCTTTGCTCCTATTTATGTAGAAATCCCGATTGATCGTCAACAAAAATCCGGCATCTATCCGATAGATATCACGATTTATCAAGCAGGGATAACGACAAAAGAAACAGTCATTGGACAGAAACGATTAGAAGTAACTGTAGAAGCCTTTACGTTCAGTGATAAAGTAACTGATTCTTTCCATTTAGACATTTGGCAGCAACCTTCTAATCTTTCTCGTACATTCCAAGTGCCTCTTTGGAGTAATCAACATTTTGAACTGATTCAGACAATGGCTTCAACCTTAGCTGAGTTAGGCCAAAAAACGATTACAGTCATTGCAGGAGAGATTCCTTGGAAAGGATGGTTCAATTATATTGTCAAAGATTTCCCAGCTAACTTGTATGAATACTCAATGGTCAAAGTCCTCAAAACAAAAGAAGGAAATATCCAGTGTGATTTTTCGATTTTGGATAAGTATTTAGCTTGTTTTTTTGAAGCAGGAATCGATAAAGAAATCGATGTGTTCGGCCTTTTAGGTGTTTGGCAGCCGCCCTTCTTTCCTTTGAATAAAGCAGTAGAACATCCAGAAAAACTTGTGATCCGCTATTATGATGAGGAAATGCAGCAAATGGCATTCATCGAAAAACAAGAAGAGCTCAGACAATATTTCCAGCAATTGTTTACCTATTTCAAGAAAAAGAACATTTGGGACAAAGTTCGTCTCATGGCAGATGAGCCAAAAGCACACGAAATCGATACGTTTAAAGAAGCTGTCAAACGTCTAAAAGAAATCGAACCAACGTTGCAGTTGAAAGTGGCATTTGACAAGGAACCAGTCTTACAAGCCTTGATTTCAGAAATCGACTATCCAGTCACATCTTTTTATTGTACTTGTCAAAACCATGAATGGCTGAAGAAACAATTTCCTGGAAAAACACAATACTACATCTGTAATTATCCAGATAAACCAAATACATTCTTACACAGTCCCTTGACAGAAAGCCGGTTACAAGGCGCATTAGCTTATTATTTTGGAACGGATGGTCTGCTGAGGTGGGCATATAACTGCTGGCCGGAACATGCAAGAGAAGATATCCGTTACAATACCAGTTCACTTCCAATTGGTGACTTGTGCTTAGTCTATCCATCTGTCTCTGGCAGCCTGCTCTTGTCTCTTCGCTATAAAGAACTGTATCGTGGTGTAGAAGATTTTTATCTGCTAAAAGAAGCGGAGAAAATAAACAAAACAAAAACAGACCAGCTTCTAGCTGATTTTCTTGGAGAGGAAAAGCCAGAAAATTGGATGGAAAACAGCCATCAGTCTGTGCAAACATTATTCAATCAATCGTATCGTCAATTCGATCAGTTAAGAAAGAAATTGATCGCAATTATCACAGATACTTCTCTTTAATCAAGTAAGAGTGAATGAAAAGCATGACCTGCATGTTGCAGATCATGCTTTTTGTTTTTAACCGAAATAGGAAAGAATCTGTCGTAAAAATATTTCCAGCACAGCGAGTTTTGTAAATCTTTGTTTAAAGCGATTTAGGACTAGCCAGCCGAAAAGAGCCAAAGAACCTTGTTCCTGCTTAGATAAACTTTTTGAATAGAGAAATCACGTGTTTACATAGTTTTTACAATCTTTATTTGAATTAAGAAGGATACAAATTAGAACTTTACAAATAGAAGGTACACTAAAGATGTAGCAAATAAATAAAAGGAGCATAGGATATGTTTGAGTTGAAAAAAATAGAAAAAACAATGGTGCGTATAGTATTAATAGCAACTCTAATAGTGTTAGCAGGTTGTCGTTCGTCCAATCAGACAGTAAGTGGTAATCAAAACCAATCCTCTGATACGATCAAAATTGCTTTTTACCCTAATGAATCCGCTGCAGAGTTTGAACCGGCAAGAAAAGCGGTAAAAGCGGTGATTGAAAAAGCTACAGATAAGAAAGTCGAATTAGTGACAAGTACAGATTACAACGTGGTCGTGGAATCTATTGCAAATGGACAAGTAGACTTAGCTTATATGGGTGCAGAAGGTTATATCGAAGCAAACAAGAAAAATGAGCAAGTAGAAGCCATCTTGACCAATTCTGGGCCAAGCGGAACGCTGGAAGACGCGTTATATTACAGCTTTTTAGCGGTGAAACCAGAAAACAGCAAAGAGTATGAAAAAACAGGTGGCTATACGATTGATCCAATCAAAGACAAAACGATTTCTTTCGTCACGAATACCTCAACTTCTGGTTTTACTGTACCGAGCAATAAAATCGCTGAACATTTTGATTTAAAGAATACAGATGATCTTATCATGGATGGTCTATTCTTTGAAAAAGTGTTATTTGGTGGGTCTCATCAAGGATCGATGATCAATTTATTAAAAGGTGACGCGGATGTAGCTGCTTTTATGAATATGCCGCAATATTTTGATGTGATTCAAGGAGAAGAAAACAAGGCAGGAGTCATTTACGAAGTAAAAAAAGATGCTCAAGCTCCTTTTGACACAGTGCAAGGGGAACAAGCACAAGTCATTCTTTCCATACCGGTCTTGAATGGACCAATTGCAGCAAACAAAGAGACGTTGTCTGAAGCAGATATCGATAAGATCATCGAAGGAATGACTGCTGATAGTACGGCTGAAAACACAGCTATTTTTGCACCAAAAGATGCTGATGTCCCAGGGATGTTCACAAAAGAAGGAAATGAGCGATATGTGAAAGTCACAGATGACTTTTACGATGAAATCAAAGAAATGAATAAATAAGAAGAGATTGGAAAGGACAGCCAAATGCTATTAGAAGTAAAAAATATTACAAAAACCTATCCAAACGGAAATCAAGCATTGCAGGACATTTCATTTTCACTTGAAAAAGGAGAATTTGTTTCAATCATCGGACCTTCTGGGGCGGGGAAATCTACTATCTTGCGTACGATCAATCGATTGATCGAAGCAGATAGTGGGAGGATCCGATTTGAGGAGAGGGAAATGAATGAACTGAAAAGAAAAGAACTGCGAAAGAAAAGAAGACGTATTGGTATGATTTTCCAGCACTATAATCTTGTCAGTCGTCTTACCGTAATCGAAAATGTACTGCATGGCTGCTTAGGTTATAAAACAACGTTCGGTGGAGCTGCTGGGCTTTATCGAGAAGCAGAAAAAGAACAGGCTTTTGATCTGATAGAAAAGGTCGATCTTTCGGCATTTGCGTACACTCGATGTGACGAATTAAGTGGTGGACAAAAGCAGCGGGTCGGAATTGCCAGAGCACTCATGCAAAATCCGGCACTGATCTTATGTGATGAACCAATAGCTTCTCTTGATCCAAAATCTGCTAAAACGATCATGGATTACTTAAAAAGAATAACCAATGAATTGGCGATTACTTGCCTTGTTAACTTGCATCAAGTGGAAACAGCCATCGATTATTCCGATAGGATCATTGGAGTGAATAGTGGAAAAATCGTATTTGAAGGAAGACCGTCTGAGTTAACAAAGGAAAAAATAGAAACGATCTACCAATCTAAAAAATTATTAGTGTAAAGGATGAAAGAATGGAAAAGATAGAGGCAGAAAAATTTTTCAGACAACAAAAAAGATATCGCTTGTTTTATATTTTGCTGATTGCTTTTCTTTATTTTATTTCAGCCCATGGCGTTGGATTTCAGGCAGGAACAGCTTTTTCTGCTATACCAAAAAGTTTTACCTGGCTATTCTCCAACTTTATTCCGACAAGTGATTCTCTAGCCTATTTATCGATCATCGTGTCTAGACTCATCCAGACGATAGTGATGGCAGTGACTGCTACGACATCAGGTGCTGTAATTGCCTTGATAGCGGCTGTGATTGGTTCAAGAGAAATCGGGTTGAATCGTTTCACAAAAGTGATGGCTAGAGGCATGGCGAGTTTTTTCAGAAATGTCCCTATCGTCGTATGGGCAATGATTTTGTTGCTAAGTTTCAAACAAAACGAATTTACCGGCTATTTGGCGATTACTTTTACGACATTTGGTTATTTGACCCGTTCCTTCATGGAAACGATCGATGAAGTATCTGGTAGCGTCATTGAAGCGATGATGGCATCAGGAGCTTCCTATTTGCAAATCATCTGGCAAGGTGTTTTGCCGATGTGTTTGAATCAGCTCCTTAGCTGGCTCCTTTTTCTAATTGAAAATAATATTCGGGATGCTACGCTAGTCGGGATACTGACAGGAACTGGTATTGGTTTTTTATTTGACTTTTATTACAAAAGATTCCAATACGATGTAGTCGGAATGGTTACGCTGACTGTCATTATCGCAGTTATCATATTGGAGACGACTTCGAATACAGTAAGGAGGATGATCCGCTGATGATGGATTATCAGACAAATGAAACGAATGCCATACTTAATCCAACCTCTTATTCAAAAGTGGCATTTAGGAAAAGAAATCAAAGAATAAAAGTAAAACTATGGCGTCAAGAACGGATCATTGTAAAGCTTATGCTCCTATTTTTATGTTTGGTTTCTGTATATACGGTAATCACGATGGATTACGGGAATGTCAAATTAACAGAAGCAGTTTCTGCTTTTTTTTCCAATATGTTCAATATTTTCTTACGTCCACAGTTATCTGGAAGATTTACGGCGTTCTCTTTAGTAGAAAGCCTTGGTGTAACGATTGGGCTCTCTGTTTTAACAACGGTAATTGGTGCTTTTCTTGCCTTCTTTCTTAGTCTGTTAGCTTCCAGAAATTTAAGCAGCGGCTTTCTTTCCAATATGATAAGAGGGCTGATGTCGTTTATTCGAGCAGTTCCCACAATTTTGTGGGTCATGATTTTTTCTATTTTGATCGGATTAGGAGCGAATGCAGCAGTTATCGGGATGTCTTTTCACAGCATTGCTTATTTGACAAAAGTTTATTCTGAAAGTATCGAAGAAATGGAATCTGGTATGATTGAAAGTTTGAAAGCATGTGGAGCAAGCTGGTGGCAGATTGTTTTTCAAAGTGTTCTCCCTAATTGTTTTACGACGTTGCTTTCTTGGACATTCATCCGGTTTGAAATCAATTTTACAAATGCGATCGCAGTAGGAGCTGCAGCTGGTGCAGGAGGACTAGGCTTTCAGTTGACGATGGCTAGTAACTTTTATTTTGATTTTCGAGAGATTGGTGTAATGGTCTATATTATCTTGACGATTGCTGTATTGCTAGAATTCATTTCTTTGAAATTAAAAGAAAAATATATAGTCAAAACATAAATTTTTATAGAAAGAGGAGAACGGGAATGAAGGCAGATTTACATGTGCACAGCTGCTATTCGAATGGTTTCTTTCATCCAAAAGAGCTTTTGTCTTTAGCAACAACCCAAGAAGTAAACCATTTAGCCATCGTGGATCATCATACATTCGCAGGGATAGAAGCAGTAAAAGAAGTATTCTATGATTCACCTGTTAATTTGATTGAAGGAATCGAAATTAGTGCCTTTGACTTGAAAAGACAAAAAGATGTCCGCATATTGGGCTATAATCTTTCAAATCAGAGCTATATCGAGCAGTTGTGCAGACCGTTACTCCATTTTCAAACAAATCAAACTTTATGTAAGTTAAAAAAACTGCAGGCAGAAGGCTATCGTTTGAAGGAAGAAGAACTTTGGAAGGAAGCAGAGACGGCAACAGCACTTTATCCCTGTCATTTATATCGTTTATTGAAAAAAAGAGGTTATGGTACACAAATGAATCCTCTGTTTTATCAAAAACTCATGACGACAGAAGAAGTTTCTGGTGATCGGAAAAAAATAAATGTATATGATGCCATAGAAGCAATCAAATACGGCGGAGGATTGACTGTTTTAGCATGTCCAGGGAAATTTGACAACTATGATTTGATCCCTGAACTCGCTTCATTCGGGATTGATGGTTTGGAGAAATATCATCCAGCTCATCGTTTAAGAGACCTTAAAGTCCTTTCAGAGTTCATCCAAACCTATCACTTTTCTTGTTTCGGAGGTTCTGACTTTCATGGGATAAGAGGAACTGCAGGGTTCGGCAGGACCTTGATTACAGATACACGAGAATTTCCCGACCAACTACTCTGTAATTGAAAAACAATTTTTCAGAAAAATATCAAAAGATGATTGCAGCAAGGAAGGATAGTGATATAATAACCTCAATTACGTATGAGGGGATTGTGAACAATGATCAACTTTGCTTTATCACAGATCCAAGATTTGCCTAGAATCGTAGAAATTTATAATCAAGCGATTCCTACTCGCTTATCTACAGCTGATTTAGAACCAATAACAATAGAATCTAGACAAGCATGGTTTGATGCTCATCAAACCAAAGAACGCCCGTTGTGGGTCATAAAGATCGATCAAAATATCGTAGGATGGCTGAGCCTTAGCGATTTTTACGGGAGACCAGCTTATGCAAATACTGCAGAGATAAGTATTTATATTGATTCAACTTATCGAAAACATGGCTTAGGACAAAAAGCATTATCCTTTGCTGAATCGCAACTGAAAGATTGTAAGATCGACACACTTTTAGCTTTTGTGTTTACTATCAATCAAGCGAGCATCAAGCTGTTCCAAAAAAATGGATTTGAGCAATGGGGGCATTTACCTAAAGTTGCAAATATGGATAATCAACTGATTGATTTAACTATCTTAGGAAAATCTTATGAATAACAGCCAATGACCGCTTTTAAGTGTTTTTTTACACTTGAAAGCGGTCATTATCATAGAAGGTTTCAATTGAAAAGTGTAAAGTGTGGATAAATTTTTTGAATTATCACAGTATTCAATCAAAATACAGTAAAAAAAAAGACATGTTTATCTCATATGCCATTCTTGTTTCATTTATCCTAGTATCAATGGGAGATAGCAGAAATTTCTAAAGAAATGAGAGCCCTTTATTTTAGGTTGAGTGTTATCGAATGTTGATTTTAAAATAACCAACGATGATAGAGCAATAAAGTAGCGATAAAGTAGCGATAAAGTAGCAAAAAATTTGTTTTTTGAGAAATTCTGCGAAAATAAGGGTTAAAGGAAGAATGTGTATGTCAAAACGGTCTTTTTTAGTTATTGGAATTATTGCTTTGCTAGGTATTTTATTTTTCGAAGTCACTTCGGTCGCATCCTTGATCAGCGAAGAGAAAGGACAAGTAACTTCTTCGGAGCGTTCGTCACAAGCTTTCAATCAATCAGAACAATCAATGAATAAAAACAAGTCGACTGAAACAGCTAGCGTCAACGAACCCACTCAAAAGTCAGTGGAATCGGCACAAAGTCAAACAACTGAACCAGAACCAACACAAGAAAGTACAGAAGCTGTCCAAGATCCAACTGTCAAAAGTGTTGCTATCAGTTTTGATGATGGACCAGGAGCGACCACGACACCACAGCTGTTGCAAATACTTAAAGAAAAAAACGTACACGCCACTTTTTTTGTTTTAGGAGAAAATACGGCGCAACATCCTGACATTGTGAAGCAGACAGCTGAAGCAGGACATGAGATCGGCAATCACACGTACGATCATCAGGATCTGGCGACGCTTTCTGCCCAGTCGATCACAGAAGAAGTGACAAAAGCAGACACTGAGATCAAAAAAGCCACTGGCAAAACCCCCACTTTCGTTCGTCCGCCCTATGGTTCGATCACAAGTGTAGGAGCAAGTGTTATCCAGCAGCCAATCATCGAATGGTCGGTCGATTCAGAAGATTGGAAGACAAGAAATCCTGATTTGATTTTGCAGAAGATCCAAGCAACAGTATACGATGGTGCAATTATTTTATTCCATGATATTTATCCTGAAACGATTCGTGCCGTTCCTCAAGTGATCGATTATCTGCAAGAGCAAGGGTATCGCATCACGACAGTGGGCGATTTATTAGGGCGTCCAACGACTGTCGAGAACTATTATGGCAGAAACGATCATCGGCCAGTCCAGTAAATAAATTATTTTTCGGAGTAGCTACTTCTGAAATACCGCCTTTATCAAGAGGTTGTGACAAAATTTTGTCACAACCTTTTTTGTATTTTTCTAAAGTATAGGATTTAGATACAAATCAGATAGATTTTGCTTCTATCCTTAACAGCAAAGGAGGAGAGTACAAATGTACAAAATATTAAAAGTCATATCTATTTTTCTATTGATGTTTATTATAGCAGCAGGCGCTTATGGTGTAAGCGAATATATGAAATTGCAAAACTTGTCTGAGGTTTCAAAGAAAACAGCAGCCAACATGAATGTGAAATATACAGCTGATGCAGCCACACATTTACCCGATCGGTTCAATGTACTGCTATTAGGTGTAGATACTGGAGAATTTGGTAGGACAGAAAAAGGAAGATCGGATTCGATGATTGCTGCCCATGTTGATCTTAAAAATGAGACAGTAAAACTTATCAGTCTAGAACGAGATACTTATGTTCAAATCGCAGGACATAATAGTTTTGATAAATTAAATGCCGCTTATGCTTATGGAGGAGAACAAACAGCTATACAAACGACAGAGAATATGCTTCATACTACTATTCCCTACTATATGACAATGAATATGAAGGGGCTAGAGAGTATGCTAAGTATTGTTGGCGATATTGAAGTGGTCAATGATTTTGCTTTCAACTTTGACCACTATGATTTTCCAAAAGGGTCCCTTACGTTATCTCCAGAAGAAGCACTTGCATGGTCAAGAATGAGATATGATGATCCTAATGGTGATTATGGGAGGCAAATACGACAGCAAAAAGTGATCAAAGCAATCATGCAGAAGCTGTTGACTGTGGAAACCATACCTAAAATAGACCAAATCATCAATGTTCTAGGGAACAATATGAAAACAAATTTACCTTTGGGAGAATTATTTAAATTATATTTAACAAAGAATACCCAATTTAAATTGAGTACGGATCAATTAAAAGGAGAAGAAGAAATAATTGACGGTATCTCTTACCAAAAAATGACTGACACAGAAATCAAACGAATCAGTCAGCAATTACAGTAAAGCAGGAGAGAGGAACATGATTAAAAAAAGTTTGATAACCCTTGGGACAATCGTCCTTCTAATAGGGATTACAGGTGGAAGCGTCTATATGACGAACAGAGTCTTCACGCCCTCAACGAACGAAAGTAAAGCAATAGAAAATACTGAGAGTTCTAGGAAACAAGAACGAACAGAATGGCAAAGTTCCAATTCTACCTGTCGGACGATCACCACAAAGGAACAGCAAGCAAAAAATGAAAAAAATAAAGAAACAGAAGATACAAAGGAATCATCAAAGACCGTTGCTCTTACCTTCGATGATGGACCTAATCCATCCACTACCCCAAAACTTTTAGAGATTTTAAAACAAAAAAACGTACACGCCACTTTTTTTGTTCTAGGAGAAAATGTTTCCCAAAACGAACAGCTTTTACAAAAGGAGGTGCAAGAAGGTCATCAAATCGGCAGTCATACTTTTTCTCATAAGGATTTAGCTGGTCTATCTGACCAAGAAATCAGCGAGGAAATCACTCAAACAGATAACGCTATTTTGAAAGCAATCGGTAAAAAGTCAGCCTATGTCCGACCTCCGTATGGCTCTATTACAAAAAAAGGAGCAGCAATCATTCATCGACCAATGATCGAGTGGTCTGTTGATTCTCAAGATTGGCAATCCAGACAAAAGGAAAAAATTTTACAGCAAGTAAAAAGTACAGTATATGATGGCGCAATCATATTACTACATGATATCTATCCTGAGACCGTAGATGCTGTTCCTGTGCTGATTGATGAATTAAAAAAAGAAGGATATACTTTTACGACAATCAGCGATTTGCTAGATAATCCATCAAAAACAGAAAATTATTATGGGCGCAATGATCACCGACCCGCTTAGTCAAAAAAGGAGAGATGTCCAATGATTCAAAAGCAGATGTATTTTATTAGAGGATATTACATTTTGCTGCTGCTCGTACTTTATCTTTCTTTTTATGAAAAAAGTGTTTTTTATTTATTTTTTACTAATACGATTCTGGCATATATCCCGATTGAATTAGCAAGATGGGTAAAAGTCAGCAACTCCAAACTAGTCTCTCTCGTGCTGATCTTATTCTGGCTACTGTTTTTTCCAAATAACTTTTATTTGTTCACCGATTTATTCCATCTGTCTTTGCTTTCACCTTACGATCCATCTACTATGATGATAAGCATGAAGATGGAAATTTGGTATAAATTATTGCTAGTCGTTCTTTCTGTTTTCCCAACCACATTTTTCGGTTGTGAAAGCTTATGGATGGTTACCAATGTAATTGTCAAAAAAATCGGAATAGGCGTCTATCAATGGTTAGTTATCAGCGTCGTCTTGTTTATCAATGCTATAGGGATTTACTTCGGTCGCTTTTTAAGATTGAACAGTACGGATGTCTTCACTGACAGCAAGGAAACGTTCATGAGATTCGTTGAAGCATTTACCAAAATAGACGGTCCATCTTTTTTGTTGATCGTACTCATCTTTTTCTTTTCACTGATATTCGTGTATATTTATAGGTTAGGGATCAAATTTGCTCTATTGGCAGAAAGAGAGGAACTGTATGAAGATACTAGTAGTAGAAGATAATCCTGCGATCAACAAACTTTTAGTTCGTACATTAGAAAAAAATGGTTATACAGTCTATTCGGTATTCACAGGTAAAGAAGCAGCCGATATCATTGAGCAACAGGAATTTGATTTGGTTTTGCTAGATATCATGCTTCCTGAAATCGATGGTTATGAAGTATTTGCGTATATGCGGGAATATGATCTTCCTGTCATTTTCTTGACAGCCAAAGATCAGCTTTCTGATCGAGTCAGTGGCTTAAGATCAGGTGCTGAAGATTATATAACAAAGCCATTTGATCTGGAAGAATTACTAGCACGAGTGGAAGTTGTTCTTCGAAGAAATGGAAAAAATGACACCAATAAATTACTGAGATGGCAGTATATCGAAATCAATGAAAAAACAAGAGCTGTCACTGCAAGAAACCAAGCTGTTTCTTTGACTCCTAAGGAATATGAATTACTTCTTTACTTAATTAGAAACAAAGGGATTATTCTGCCAAGAGAGAAAATCTATCAAAAAATCTGGGGAAGGGAAGAAGAGCCCAACTCCAGAACGCTTGATTTACACATTCAAAGAATCAGAAATAAATTACAATTAGGACAGGACTTGCGTACGATTTATGGTGTAGGTTACCTATTGGAGGGATGAACTTGAAATATACGAGCAAAGTTTTCTTTTCATTATTATTCTTCTTTCTACTCATTTATTTGGTGGTCAGTGGTTTTACACTGCATGCGATTTACCAGCGCACAGTTTCTCAAGAAAAAGAAGTGCTAGTCAACCAGCAGAAAAATCTCTTATTGCTGTTGTCGACGAAAACAGACGGAGATGAAACAACAGATGAAATGAGAAAAAATGGTGAATTCGTAGCCGCAGCCAAAATCGGAGAGTTTGAGATTCTAGACAAAAAAGGCAAAACGGTTTTTACTACAAAGCCTACTTTGTTTGAAAAATACGAACCTCCAGAAGAGTTGTCTAATCGTACCGTGGAAATCAGCGACATGTCTACTGTTAAAAACAAACAGGTGCTTTATTCAACTTCAAAGATACCTGATACTGCCTATCGTTTAGCAACTTACCATCAAGCAAAAAACTATGAAGAAATCGTCAAAGATTCTCTTGTCTATTTTCGTCTAATCTTGCTCTTTTTACTTTTAGCCATTATTCCAGTCACTTATTTTCTAACAAGCATGATCTTGAAACCAATCAATCAGCTGATTTCCGTGGCCCAGCATATCACAGAAGGTAAGACGAAAGAACGGGCAATAGTCAATACTCAAGACGAGATTGGAAAATTAGGGAGCAGTTTGAACAATATGGCCGATAAATTGAGCCACGATCTAGAAACTCTCCGCCAGGCAAAGGAAAAGCAAGATTTATTCGTTTCTAGCTTTTCTCACGAAATTCGAACGCCGCTGACTTCCATTATTGGCTATGCTCAAATGTTGAAATGGGAAAAATTGGATCAATCAGCCGAAGAATCTGTCGATTATATCCTTGAAGAAAGCAACCGGCTAAAACATCTGTCTAATGATATTTTGAAATTGATGGAACTGGAAAGAACAAGTGTCTCTCTTGAAGAAATCTCGACTAATATGATTAGCGATGATCTAAACAAGTTTCTTAAAGGAATGAAACAAGGGTTTACTTATACCATCGAACTAGAACCTGCCAATATTTTGCTAGACCTCAATCTTTTCAAGCTATTAGCCATGAATATTTTGGCAAATTCATTAGAAGCTATAGCAGAAGATGGAACATTAGTGGTCAAAGGAATAAAGGAAGAAAAGCGTTATATTATGAAGTTTTCCGATAATGGTAGAGGGATACCAACAGAAAATTTGTCTAAAGTAACAGATGAATTTTTTACAGGGAATCCTTCAAGAACAACGAAACATTTAGGACTTGGATTAGCTTTGGTAAAGAAAATAACCGAATTGCATAATAGTTCTTTTGACATAGAAAGTACACTTGGTACAGGGACGACGATCACGATCGATTTTGCTTTAGGAGGGGGAAACAGATGAAAATTAAATTATATCTTCTTTCTGCTTTCTTTCTGGTATTCAGCGCAGGATTGTTTTTTTTACCAGATATTTTAGCGAGTAGCATTACTACAAAAGAACAAAGAACAGTAGATATTTCTTCTTTAAGTTCAGCTTCTTCCTCTATCGAAACGGCAATGAGCCAAGCACAATCCTTTTCTATCATGGAAGAATCAGATCAGAGCCAATTAGATATGGTCAATCGGCTACGAGAGGAATTAAATCAGCTATTTCAAAAGCTAGCCATGCCAAAAGAGCCAGTGATTGTTCAAGACTATGAAGTTTTGATTTCAGGGGACAGCGTATTTTGGCAAATGGAATTCCTCACGCAAACAGGCTATGGAACGGCAATCATTGATGAAACGAACAAAAAAGTCGTGCGGTTATCTTATTTTGATGAAGATAAAAATAATCGGGAGAAAAAACAAATCATAGACGATTACTTGAACTATCTTTCTTTAGCATCAGATAAGATCGAAGAAGATGGTGAGATGATTACTGTCACTTTGAAAAACGGACAGAAATTAAACTTTCTGATTGATGAGACACGATTGTTGCTGAATTATGCATGACCTTTTGTGAAATTGGTTGAAACTTTCAATTAAGAATGACAGTTTTTTATGTAAAATCTGCCATTCTTTTTCATTTTTTGAAACATATAGCTAAACAAATGAAATAAAACGTGCTATACTTCTGAATGAAACAGGTTTAGAAACTGTATCACTTGTTTGTGATTATTTCTAACTAATAATTAAAAATAAAGCATAAAAAGGACGATGTTCAATGGCTGAAAAAATGAAACAAGGTTCGAAATCTGTAGTAGAAAGTTTGATTAACCATCACGTTGATTATGTATTCGGTATACCAGGCGCAAAAATCGATGGTGTATTTAATGAATTAGAGGATCAAGGTCCTGAATTAATCGTAACTCGTCACGAACAAAATGCTGCATTTATGGCACAAGCAATCGGACGTATCACAGGAGAACCCGGGGTTGTTATCGCAACAAGTGGTCCAGGTGCTAGTAACTTAGCTACAGGTTTGGTAACAGCGACAGCAGAAGGAGACCCAGTTTTAGCAATTGCCGGGCAAGTAAAACGAAGCGATCTATTGAAGCTGACCCATCAAAGCATGGATAATGCAGCGCTGTTCCAGCCAATCACAAAATACAGTGCAGAAATCCAAGATCCGGAAACAATTTCAGAAGTGATTGCCAATGCTTATCGTATGGCTAAGAGCTCAAAAAAAGGAGCGAGTTTTATCAGCATTCCTCAAGACGTAGTGGATGCGCCAGTTCAAGGTAATATCATCAAGCCATTGAGTGATCCTAAATTAGGTTCTGCTTCTGCAGATGATATCCGTTACTTAGCCGAACGCATCAGGGAAGCAAAACTACCGGTATTATTAGTAGGTATGCGAGGATCAAGTGAAAAAGAAACATTAGCTATCCGTCAATTAGTTGAAAAGACAGCATTGCCTGTTGTAGAGACATTCCAAGCAGCAGGAGTGATCTCACGTGAATTAGAAGCGCATTTCTTTGGTCGTGTGGGATTGTTTAGAAACCAACCAGGCGATATGCTTTTGAAACGTAGTGATCTAGTTATTGCAATTGGCTATGATCCAATCGAATATGAAGCAAGAAACTGGAACGCAGAAAAAGATGCGCGGATCATTGTGATCGATGAAGCACCAGCTGAAATCGATCCGTTTATGCAGCCTGAAAGAGAGTTGATTGGCGATATCTCAGCTACTCTTGATTTATTGACAGGTTCATTAGAGCCTCAACAAGTGTCAGAAGATGCAAAAGAATATTTAGCTTCTCTTCAAGCAAAACTAACGGAGCGGGATATTGTCCAATCAAAAGGAGAAGCAGGTATCTTACATCCTTTAGAAGTCATCAACACACTTCAATCAAAAGTAACAGATGATATGACCGTTACCGTAGATGTAGGGAGTCATTATATTTGGATGGCACGCCACTTTAGAAGTTATGAACCCCGACATCTGTTATTCAGTAATGGTATGCAAACGCTTGGTGTAGCATTACCATGGGCAATTTCTGCTGCACTGGTACGTCCAAATACACAAATCGTATCAGTTTCCGGAGATGGCGGATTTTTATTCTCTGCCCAGGATTTAGAAACGGCTGTACGTAAAAAATTGAATATCGTTCATTTGATTTGGAATGATGGACACTACAATATGGTAGAGTTCCAAGAAAAAATGAAATATCAACGGGCGTCAGGTGTAGACTTTGGTCCAGTTGATTTTGTGAAATATGCAGAAGCTTTTGGTGCTAAAGGGATCCGAGCTACAAGTATAGAGGAATTAGAAAAAGCTTTAGAAGAAGGATTTGCGACAGAAGGACCCGTAATTATTGATATTCCGATCGATTACCGTGATAATGAGAAATTGGGAGAAACAATCTTACCAGATCAATTCTATTAAGGAGGTGTCGACATGACTGAAAAAATCTTATACCAGCACGGGACATTAGGAGCTTTGATGGCCGGCTTGATGGATGGAACAGAAACGATTGCTCACATATTGGAAAAAGGAACTCTGGGATTGGGAACATTGCATGGACTTGATGGTGAAGTCATCTTTTTAGATGGCGTAGCTTATCAAGGAAGATCAGATGGCTCAGTTGTCCAATTAGATGGAAGTGAACTTACCCCCTATGCAGCAATTACAGATTTTACGCCAGATACTAGTTTTTCTGTTTCAGAATCTGCAGATGGAGAACAATTGAAAAAAGACATCTTAGTAAAAGAAGATGGGGAAAATCTATTTTTAGCAGTGAAGATAACTGGATTATTCAAAAACATGCATATCCGTATCATGCCGAAACAAGAAAAACCTTATCGAAGACTAGCAAAAATTTCAGAGTCTCAACCAGAATTCCAACAAAGCAACATTCATGGAACATTAGTCGGGTTCTTTACGCCTGAATTATTCCAAGGAGTTGCTGCAGCGGGATTTCATCTGCATTTTATCGATGATACACATACATTTGGCGGACATGTAATGGATTTTGAAGTAACTGAAGGAAACGTGGAAATCAGCCGCATCTCTTCTCTTGTACAGCACTTTCCAGTTGATGATCCGACTTTTGTTCACGAAACGATTGATTATGCTGATTTAGCAGCAGAAATCCAACAAGCAGAATAAAAAAGACAGCGAGATGAGTTTAAGGTAAACAACCTAACGTATCTCGCTTTTTTGAGAAGCAAACCTAGCGTTTACCAAAAAACTGAGCTATAATCTTTTCCATAGATTAAAAAGGAGCGGTTTTTATCATGTGGACAGAAAAACAGAAAAAAGATGCATACGAAATTCTATTATTACAGCAACAAGGATTATTAGAAGCAGAAGATAATTGGTTAGCAAACTTAGCAAATTCATCTGCATTGTTGAATGAAACATTACCTGAGACCGTCTTTGCAGGATACTATTTATTTGATGGTAATGAATTGATTTTAGGACCGTTCCAAGGGCGAGTTTCCTGCACACGTATCAAGATGGGAAAAGGAGTTTGTGGAGAGTCAGCTGAAAAACAAGCGACATTGATCGTTGACGATGTCAAAAAACATGAAAATTATATTTCCTGTGATTCAGCCGCACAATCAGAAATCGTTGTACCAATGGTAAAAGAAGGTCATTTAATCGGTGTTTTAGATATCGATTGCGGAGTAACGAAAGGGTACGATGAAATCGATCAAGCATTTCTAGAAAAATATGTAGATCTTTTATTAGCAAATTTTAATATAAATGATTTTTCATTTATTAATAATTAAAATTGACTATTGAAACAAAAAAGAAGAGAAATCAAAAATAAAAAGAGCCGGAAAGACAGTGGGCATATCTGTTTTTCGGTTTTTTTATTTTTTTATAAAATCACAAGTGTTATTGGTTTTCATAATCATATTTTAATGGTATTATCATTTCAAATAATGAAAAACACATTAAGGATGGATGAAATATGAATAACGAAACTATCATTTTAGGGAAAAAATATATTTGCCAACCTATTGGCTTGAAACAAAAAGTGGTTGGAGAAGTAATCAGTAAATTAGAAAATTGTGTTGTGATCTGCGTAGACGAATATCATGACGTCGATCGCAATGAAATATTAGAAAAATGCGGAAAAGTAGTGGCAAAATACACTCACGTTTATGAGTTGGAAACGACAGAATATCTATATAATTACAGCAATAAATATGAACATACTTTAGTTTCATAAAGATTTTAAATAAAGTGCCTTCAAAAGCGAGGAGTCCAAGCTTTTGAAGGCACTTTATTTAGTTGGCGTTGTTTTTTATATGTCTCTTTTCTTTTTAAGTGGCACAATAATTGTAAATTTTCTTTAATTGATTCTCTATACAACCTGAATCTAGTTCAGTATATATAAACTAGTTTCGTTTGCTTCACTGTCAGAAATTCTCCTTCGCTTCTTTTAGATTATATATAAGGTATCTCTAAAGTCCTTTTGGTCTACTTCAACTACACGTTCGTATACTGTTAGGCATAATCTAACTAGACGGAGTGCTGGAGCATCTACTGTGTTGAATGTTGCTATTGCACGGCAGAATCTGATAGGCTCAACTATAGTTTCTTCTAGGAATTTTTCTGGAACTAGCAACGGCACCTTCACGAGTTCATTAACTTCTGGCACGTATTTTCTTCGATTTGAAAGTAATGAGCGGGCCAAAACATTTGACATAAATGGAAGTGTCACGTATTAATAATATTCTATCTCCTTAAAAAAATTCTATAAATGACCAGTAAAAGTACAATTGGCCGTTCATTTTACTGGTTATTTCTAATGTTTTCTAAATAGATACTCATTATTTATGGTAATTTTTGATTGGTATTTTTTTATAGGAACTAATAAAGTTAAAACGGATAAATCTATAAAGAAAATTATTGAAGGAAAGACTGTTGACGAAGAAAAACTAAGTGTGGCAATATACGCGAAATTCTAATTGTTAAATAAAAAGCAAAAAATTCAAATTTATTTTAAGCCAAAATAAAAAAACGTTGATTTATCAACGTTTTTTACAGTATCTATTAGTCTCAACCATACATATATGGAGACGGCGGGAGTCGAACCCGCGTCCAAACACATCGCCACTTAAAAATCTACGTTCATAGTCAACTCATTTGAGGTTTCGCTTTACAGCTTGCCGAGTGACAGGCATTCTGTATCGCTAGTCTGATATTCTCTTTTTCAACTTACAGACGGAAAGTTGAAACGTATCCCACTAAAGTTAGGACCCTTACTCGAGCACATGGGCGATGCCGAGAGGATCTACGCTAACTGTTTTTAGGCAGCTAAAGCGTAAGAGTTGTTTTCGTTTTTAGCAGTTATATTTAACTGTAACGTTTTTACGTAGACGTAACCTACGAAACGCAATTCAAGCTCGACTGTGCCTGTCGAATCCGTAACGTCCCCGTTAGCTAACAAGGGTTACGTGTATTTTTCATACAAAATCAGTATAGCACATCTTGGGATAAATTCAATAAAAAAGCGGATGATACCCCATTATTTATATAAAACTGTCCCTTTCTTAAGAAAAAATAAGTGATTTTTTTAGAAAGGGTCCAGTTTCGAAAAAATGTCCTTAAATCAGATCAAAATGCTTCAATGCGTGGACAATCCCGCCTTCTGTATTTTTCTTTGTGATGAAAGTAGAAAGCTCTTTTAATCCATCATAGGCATTGCCCATAGCGATTTTGTTGTCGCAAGTTTCCAACAAGGCAAAATCATTCGGACCATCGCCAAATCCAAAAGTAGGAACTTCTTCTAATTGAAGTTCTTTTTTCAGTCGTTTGACACCTGCGCCTTTTGAGATTCCTTTCTTCACTGTATCAATCGAGTAAGGACCATTCCGATAAAAAGTTAGCTCAGGAAAATGTTCATGATAGTATTCGTCACCCGATTGAGATAAGATAAGCAACATATTTACTGTATTGTCTTTAAAGCCTAGAGGATCTATTTCCGGCACATCTGAATGGATAAAGTCATAAGCATCGATCATTGTTTGGCTATGACCGGTACACCAGATTTTCTGGTCGTTATAGTAAGAAAGTTCGTGCCCATTCAACTGTACATGATCATACATTTTTTGACATTCTTCTGAAGAAAATGTTTGAGAGTAGATTTCTTCACCGTTTACTCGAATGAAAGAACCGTTCATGGTGACCGCAGAAGTAATGCCCGCATCTTCCATGATCGAGTGGATTTCTGCTTCTGTACGTCCTGTGGCGATGACGGGAAGAACGTTGTTTTCTTTTAATGCGTTCATAGCTTTTGCCACTTCGGGTGTGATTTTTGACTTCGCATCTAGTAATGTTCCATCAAGATCAAAGAAAGTGATTGCACGATAATTTGACACAAATAAAACTCCTTTTTTATTGGAATAAGTTTATCTTAACAAAGAATGAACAAAAGACAAACCTTTCGTGAAGAATTCCTGAACATATTGGTTCAGTCAACAATATAGAGTATACTATAAGAAGAGAATTTAGGAGGGAAAGAATGATTTTTTTCAGTATTGGTATCTTATTCTTAATAATTGGCAGTCTTTTTCGGATTCTGCCCTCAAAAGGAAACCTGCCTTTTTATGGGTACCATTCGCCTCTTGCCGCAAAAACAGACGCTCATTGGCGACTAGCACAAAAGACAAGCGGGAACTGGTTTTTCCTTATGGGCTTACTGATGACATTGATCGGTTATTATTTAAAGACGTCTGGACATACGAATTATTTTTTGATTGAAATGCTATTATTGGTATTTCCAATTATGCCCATTTTTATTATGACAGAAAAAAAATTACAGAGATATGACCTGGAAACTGGAGGGAACGATAATGAATATTTTAATGATTGAAGATAATCAATCTGTTTCTGAAATGATGCAGATGTTTTTCTTAAATGAAGGTTGGGAAGCAACCTTCAAGTATGATGGAAAAGAAGGGCTCGACGCCTTTTTAGAAAACCCCCAACATTGGGACATGATTACATTGGACTTGAATTTGCCTACAATGGACGGCATGCTAGTAGGAAGAGAGATCCGCAAAGTTTCAAGCACAGTGCCGATTATCATGCTGACAGCTAGAGATTCTGAAAGTGATCAGGTGATTGGCTTAGAGATGGGGGCAGATGATTATGTGACGAAACCTTTCAGTCCTCTGACGCTTATTGCTCGAATGAAAGCTTTACATCGCCGTAGCGAGCTGGCAGAAGCAAGAGAAGAAGCAGCGGTTTCAGATGACCATTTTGATATTGAGACCAGTCATTTCAAGATGAATACGAAAACACGAGAAGCATATCTGGACAATCGGCCCATTGAAGGCTTGACGCCTAAAGAATTCGATCTATTGTTTACTTTAGCAAAAAAACCACGACAAGTATTTTCTCGGGAACAGTTGCTTGAACTAGTCTGGGATTACCAGTATTTTGGTGATGAACGGACAGTAGATGCCCATATCAAGAAATTGCGTCAAAAAATTGAAAAAGTCGGACCACAAGTTATCCAAACTGTTTGGGGAGTCGGCTACAAATTTGATGATTCTGGTGTTGCCTAATGCGTTATTTGTATCAGCAACTCTTAGCTTTTTGTGGAATGGTCGCGTTGATCTTATTGATCGTCGGAGTTTCTTTTACGCAACTGACAAAACAGACGATTGAAGAAAACAATTATCAGCAACTGTTTGGATACGCTGAATCAGTTGAAAAGACAACGCAAACCTATGCCGATACACTTCCGCAGTTCAGTCAAGATCAGGCATTTCAAAATGCATTGCTGTTGACGGAGCAAGTACTGACAGAACAAAATGTGAATTTTATATTCATCGACAAAAATGAACGTGTCATTTATCCGACCAATACAGCACTGCTGAACTTTACCTTAACAACGGATCAATGGAAAAATCTGAGGAGTGGGCGTCAAGAAAAATTCACATCGAATAAAAACATTTTAGGACAAGCACAGGCGACCTCTTACGCACTTGTACCATTCAATTTGAATCATGAATTCTATGGAGCACTTGTAGTCAGTCAACCTGCGCGGAATATCGATAACAGTGTTCGTCCAATTACACTGAACCTGTTCAAAGGTTTCATTTTTTCCAGTATTGTGGCGGTCATTGCCAGTTATGCTTTTGCAGCATTCCAAGTCAAGCGGATCAATCGTTTAAGGAATGCGACGAAAGAAGTGACGAATGGCAATTTTGATGTACAGCTTCCCGTACATGATAAAGATGAATTTGATGAGTTAGCAGATGATTTCAATAAAATGACGAATTCACTGAAAGAATCTCAAGCAGAAATCGAAGAACAAGAAAATCGTCGAAGACAATTCATGGCAGATGCTTCCCATGAGATGAGAACACCTCTTACGACAATCAACGGTCTTCTGGAAGGGTTGGAATACAATGCAATCCCTGAGAATCAGCGAGAAAACGCGATTAAATTGATGAAGAATGAAACAGAGCGTCTGATCCGTTTAGTGAATGAAAATTTGGATTATGAAAAAATCCGTACGAATCAAATCAGTATGGTCATCAAAAAATTCAATGGTACAGAAACATTGAGGAATATTGTTGCCCAGTTAGAAGCTAAAGCAGAGGCAGCAGGGGATACGTTGACACTGAAAGCCGATGATGATATCGATATTTACGCTGATTATGACCGTTTTGTCCAAATCATGGTCAATATTATTCAAAACGCGATACAATTTACCGAAAACGGCCAAATCATGGTTACCCTGGAAAAAGGTTATCTTGAAACGATCATCACAATCGAAGATACGGGAATTGGAATGTCTGAACAACAAATGAAAAGTATCTGGGATCGCTATTATAAAGTGGATCCTTCAAGAAAAAATACAAAATATGGTGAATCAGGATTAGGTTTACCAATCGTGCAGCAGCTTGTTCGCCTGCATAAAGGAAAATTAGAAGTAGAAAGCGAACTAGGAAAAGGAACGAAATTCACTGTTCGTTTGCCTGACGTAGAAATCAAAGAAGAGTAAAAAAACAAGTGATATAAAAGATCATGAATCGATCTTCTATATCGCTTGTTTTCTTATAATAAAATGACTGATTTAACCCGCAGGCTCTAAACGATCAATGTAAGGACTTTGGGCAATAGTAGCGTCATGCGTAAAGAGTAAAATACCTTGATTTTCTTCATGAGCTAAATAAGAAAGCAAGTGGAGCAGTTCTTGGATCTCCAATATACTAAGTTCATCAAATGTATCTTCAATAACAATATTGTTTCGTTTGGAAAGCAACGCATGAAGCAATTGAAGCTTTACTTTCTCAAAAGGCGTAAGATCAGTCGCCGCACAATTAAGTAATGAAGAAGAGATATCAAGTTTTTCTTGATAGGCTAAACGATCTTGTTTGATTCCCTTTTCTGGTAAATCTAACAGCACATGGTCTTTGAGCTTTAGGTAAGGAAACATTGGCCAATCTTTTTGAACGATGGCGAAATTTTCCAGATTAGCAACTAGAACTTCTTTTTTTAAGTGCTCCAATATCTTATCCTGTTTTTCGAGGGGACACAAGATAACGGTCAAATGGTCAGCGTTAATCAAATATTCAGGTTTCATTACGTTTAGGCCTCCTGCTTTGCAAGTGATGGATAAAAAAAGTGAATGGGAATAGGCTGAGAATCAGACAGCACCCGCTAAGTCCAACAAGTGTTTGGGCAAAGCCTCTAAGAATATCTGTGAAAAACAGATCATTTTGAAAATCGATAGTAAAGAAAGTCTGCTGATCCATCGGAATCGTAAGTCCGCTTACTGAAGTCAAGATATCACGGATATCTGGCAGCTCAGCAGTCTTTAAGACAAGAAAATTGATCCTTTGAAGCAGTGTTTCATAAATCGACTGGAAGCTGACGATCCACAATAAAACCAAGATACAACAAAGAAAGAGAGGAAAGAACAGCTGCCAAAAAATAAAAAGGAACAGTTTGGCTTTAGAAAGACCAGTCAGGCGCCAATTCATCAATTCTTGCTGGTTTTGCCTGAGTGAATAGTAAAAGAAAAAGATAAAAAAGAAGGCAAACAGAAAAAATAAACTGAATATGCCTTTTAGATAAAATCGGCTAGCTAATTCTAAAGCCGGAAGAAGCTCCGTAGATGCAGAAGCACCGATAAATGAAAGCCGATCTTGGACTTGATTCGCTAAAGCCGATTGCAAATGGTAAAGAGTCAGGCATGCTATCAATAAAAAAGCAGAAAAGCTTGAAAATAAACAATAGAGTATTGTCTGCTTTTTGTAATAAATTAATCGAGCAGTAGCATAGCGGATCATTTTCATACTTTTCACCTCTATAAAAAGTATAAAAAATGAATATGAATAAAGTATGAAATTCCTTTAGTAAAATCACGAATTAAAACCAAAACCAGAAAACCTCTTGCAAAAAGCAAGAGGTTGTGAAAAAAGAGCTGCGACAAGATGTTTGTCACAGCTCCTTTCAGATTTGATTTGTCATTCGGAAGAACTTGTGGTCGTTCCGTGAAGTTCTTGATACGTTTGTGTTTTATAAAGATCAACAGTTGATTGTCCGTTGTGTTGACTAAAGACACTAGTTGATTTGTCACCTAGAGATTTTTCAGCTTCTTTTAATTTCTCTAAGCCATTCTTGTAGTCATAATCACTGGTATCAATTGGATCTAATCCACTATTCGTATAGAACCGAAGAAGATCACCGTTATTGATTTGATCAGAAACAGCTAACTGTTTATCAACTTTTTCTTTGAGTGAATCAATTTCATTTTGTACTTCCTCAGTAGGTTCAGTAATGGCTTCACCAGTTTCGTTACTGTAGATGGTACCACCGTAGTAAGTATATTTTGGAGTAACAAAATCGCCATCACGGAAAGAAACAAGCTGTTCATGATCTTTCGAGAATAGATCTTGTCCTAACTGAATATAATTTTTTGTATCTACACCTAGTAAATGGAGCAGTGTAGGCAAAGCATCAACTTGGCCGCCATAAGTGTGATTGATCCCGCCTTGTGTTTGTCCAGGAATATGGATCATATAAGGGACACGCTGCATTTGTGCATTGTCATAATTTGTCCAAGTAGAACTTGTTTTTCCAACTAGTTCAGCTAGATTTTTATTTCTAGAATTCGAGACACCATAATGGTCACCGTAAAGAACGATAACTGAATTATCATACAAGCCGCTTTCTTTCAAATAGTTGAAGAATTCTTGTACGGCAGTGTCTAAATAATTGGCTGTCGCGAAGTAACCGTTAATCGTTTCATCGTTTGTATTGGCTAACGGGAATCCAGCTTCGTCATTGGTGAATTTCGAATAAGGATAATGGTTAGATACAGCAATGAATTTTGAATAAAATGGTTGTTGCAGACGTTCCAAGTATTGTACAGATTGTTGGAAAAATGGTTTATCATGCAAACCATATTGGAACGAATTGTCATCATTAACGTCATAATAAGAAGAATCGAAGAAATAATCATATCCTAAATTCTTATAGGTCTCGTTTCGATTCCAGAATGTGCCGGCGTTCCCATGGAACACTGCACTTGTGTAACCTTCTGTTTGACTTAAAATATCAGGTGCAGCTTGGAAAGTATTTTTTCCGCCTAATTGTGTGAACAAGGAGCCTTGATTCAAGCCAAACAATGAATTTTCCATCAGCGTTTCCGCATCACTTGTTTTTCCTGCTTTTACTTGATGGAAAAAGTTGTCAAAACTGAACGTGCTATTGCTGTGGTAAAGACTATTGATGAAAGGTGTAACTTCATGCTGGACACCATTCTCATCTGTCAATTTATAATCGATCAAGAATTGTTGGAAGCTTTCTAAATGGATATAAATCACATTTTTTCCTTTAGCAAGTCCAAACAAATCATCATTTGGTGCTGCGTAATGTTCTTTTACATAATTTTCTACTTCTTTCATATCATTGGGGCTTGCTTCTGCCCGCACTTGGTTTGTCTGGTAAGTTTGAACGCCGTCGTAAACCATGAACGCATTCAAGCCAAGATATTTGACCAAATAATCCCGAGAGAATGTACGAGTCAATAATTCTGGACGATCAGCTTCCGCCATAAAAAGATTTCCTGAGAAAATCATAACGGCTAATGTAGAGATCGCAAAAGCCATTCTTGCTCGAATCGGACGAGGGTCCAACTTGATTTTTTTGGCGATCAGTAGAACAGTCAAGAGAATGAAATCAATCCAATAGATCACGTCATATGGGCGAAACAGTCGAATGGCACTTTCGCCCAGACCACTTGCTACTTTCCCAGCACCTAAAATCGTGTTGATCGTAATGAAGTCCGTGAATTCTCGATAATAAGTGACATTCGAAAAAACAAGCAATGTCAAAAGAAAATAAATGACCATCATTGTGATATAAGCAACTCTAGGGCGTCTGATATAAAGAGCAATTCCAAGTAATAACAGTGTAGTTGCAATAGGATTGATAAACAAGATAAAGTATTGAATGCCACTTTCAATTCCGAGATGGAAATCGACCAAATAGGCAAAAATCGTTTTCAACCAAAGTAAAACGACTAGTAAAGAAAAAAATCCGAGCCTCTTATTCAAAAAGGCAGGTGTTTTTATATATTTCAAGATAATCTTCCTTTCTGCACTTCTTAATCACAGAAGTGTCATGAAACCATGTTACACAGCTCACTTATTCTCATTTATTTTACTAGTATGACAATATAGTGTCAATTGAAACCAGAACTTTGTGCTGTTTCATTAAGGTTTTCTTTAAGCTTGATGAAAAAGGAGCAGTAAGACAAGACCTATGTTTTTTGTTATACTTGAGAAGAGAAAGCTAAAGCAGGTGAAGGAATGAAAGTACAAGTAAAAAAAAGAGCAAGCAGTCGATTGAAAAAAGGATATCCACTGATCCAAAAAGAAGACCTTGCACATCCCCAAAAAGAAACCACGCAATGGGTGGAATTAGTTGATCCGCAAAACCAATTTATCGCAAAAGGATATCTAGGAAAGCAGAATAAAGGGATCGGTTGGGTATTGAGCCAGCAGGATATCCCATTTGATCAATCATTTTTTGAAGAACTTTTTGTGAAGTCAAAAGAAAAAAGAACTTTCTTTTTTACAGATGATTCTACTACCGCTTTTCGTGTATTCAATGGAGAAGGAGACGGAATCGGCGGTCTGATTATTGATTATTATGCAGGTTATGCTGTTTTTTCTTGGTATAACGAGACGTTATATACACATCGTGAATTATTGATTCAAGCTTTTCGTGAAATCTATCCGGAAATCATCGGCGGATATGAGAAAATTCGTTTTGAATCAGTGAATCTGCCTGAGAGCCAGTTCATTTACGGAAAAGAGGCACCGGAGCCCTTGGTCGTAAAAGAAAACGGAGTAAAATTTGCCGTTTATTTGAATGAAGGATTAATGACTGGTATCTTTCTAGACCAAAAAGAAGTACGGGGATCATTAGCAGAAGGCTTCGCTTCTGGGAAAACAGTTTTGAATATGTTTAGTTATACCGGCGCCTTTTCTGTTGCTGCCGCAATGGGAGGGGCAATCGAAACGACAAGTGTCGATCTAGCAAAACGCAGTTTGAAAAAAACACAGGAACAGTTTGAAGTGAATGGCCTGGATGTCGATCAGCAAAAAATCATTGTTATGGACGTATTCGAGTATTTCAAATACGCAAAAAGAAAACAATTTTTATATGACATGATTGTATTGGATCCACCAAGTTTTGCCAGAAACAAGAAAAAAGTCTTTCGCGTAGCAAAAGATTATGGGGAACTGGTCAAGGATAGTCTGGATATTTTAGCAGAAAACGGGATACTTATTGCGTCTACAAATGCTGCGAATGTCTCGATCGAACAATTCCAAACAATGATCGAAGAGGAATTCCATGCCAAGAATGTTTCTTTTGAACAACTTGCTTTATATCGTCTGCCAAAAGATTTCCAGACGACGGATACCTTTTTAGAAGGCAATTATCTGAAAGTGTTTGTTTATCAAATTAAAAATAACCATTAGAAGGAGCGATGCAGAGTGGTTCGGATAAAGGGATTGAATATAGGAAGCGGTAGACCAAAGATTTGTGCGCCTCTTATCGGAGCCGTCCGAGAGGAAGTATTACGTGAAGCAGTTCTTGCACGTGAAGCAGGGGCCGACTTAGTAGAATGGCGAGTCGATCATTATCGTGAGGTTTTTTCTTTTGATGAAGTTGCAGAAACATTGGTTCTTATCCATGAGATGCTTGATGGACTGCCGTTATTATTTACGTTCCGTACCTTAGCTGAAGGCGGAGAACAAGACATATCGATTCGTCAGTATCGCGACCTTTATGAATATGTGATACACACTGGATTAGTAGATATGGTCGATATCGAGTTGTTCAAAGTTGAAAGTTTAGGGAAAGGACTGATAGAGGAAATCAAATCTTTAGATATCCCTTTGATCATCAGTAGTCATGATTTTAAAGAAACACCAGCTGACCCTGTCTTGCTTTACCGACTGAATGTCATGGAACATTTTGGCGCTGATATCGGAAAGTTGGCAGTGACTCCCAACAATGAACGAGATGTTTTGCGATTGATGGAGTTGACTAGACGGGCAAATGCTTTTGTCTCCATGCCTATCATTACGATGTCTATGGGCGATCTGGGGAAAATTTCTCGTCTGGCTGGCGGAACGACAGGCTCCGTCATGACGTTTGGTTCCTTAAGCAATGCTTCTGCACCAGGACAATTACCGGTCAAAGCATTGAAGCAAATTATCCAATTATTAAATGAACCGTTGTAGAACAAGTTTGAGGTGATATTTTTTGGCAAAGAAAAAAATAGTAAAAACGAATGCGATCCGTATGGTCGAACAAAAAAAGATTCCCTATACAGAACACGAATATGAATGGGATGAAAACCATCTAAGTGCGTCCTCTGTCGCCGAACAGCTCCCAGAGAGCCAATCTCGTATATTTAAAACACTGGTTGCTGTGGGCAATGTGACGGGGCCTCTTGTTGCTGTGATACCAGGAGAAGCCGAATTGAATCTAAAAAAATTAGCAAAAGTTTCAGGGAATAAAAAAGTAGAAATGCTTCATTTAAAAGATTTGGAAGCAACGACCGGATACATACGTGGTGGCTGCTCGCCTATAGGAATGAAAAAACTATTTCCTACTTATTTAGATCAAATCGCAGAAAACTATGATCAAATCATTGTATCAGCTGGCAGAAGAGGGCTGCAGATGGAATTAGCACCGCAAGATATCTGTGCATTAACGAGCGGACAATTTGCAGATATAAAACAATAAATCATACGTATAAAAGAAAGAAGGAGGCCGGGATGTTGTTTGCCCAGTCTCCTTCTTTCTTTTTTATACATTATGCTCTTTGCCCAGCATTCATTCCTGCTACATGTCCTGTAGCGAAAGCCGCTGTGATATTAAAGCCGCCAGTATAACCATTGACATCCAGTAATTCTCCGGCAAAATACAGACCATCAATGATTTTACTCTCCAACGTTTTAGGATGAATTTCCTTTAGAGAAACCCCTCCGCCAGTTACAAATGATTTCTCAATAGGAAAAGTCTTGTTGATCGATAACTTAAACTCTTTGCATAATTGAACGAAATCTTGAATTTGTTTTTGAGAGGCTTGTTGTCCTGTTAGGCTGTCCATTTCAAGCCGCTCAAGAAAGAAAACCAACAATCGCTCAGGTAATAGACCGTGCCAAGCATTTACCAAGTTCTTTTTGGTGGTTTTACTTTTTTCTGTCAATAAATGAATAAGCTCTTGTTTGGTTTGTGTAGGGAAACAATCCAGAGAAAGTGTCACTGGTTCTCCCGTTTTTTCTAATTCTTTATTGACAAAACTTGAACAACGCAGTGCAGCCGGACCAGAAATACCGAAATGGGTGAAAAGCAAATCCATCGTATGTTCAGTCAATACACGGCCTTTTTTATTTAGAACACGTAAAGTGATGTCCTGTAAAGAAAGCCCTTGAAGTGTTTTCTCCTGAATATACGGTTCATCCGATATCAAGGGGGACTCTGTCGCATAAAGACGCGTCACCGTGTGACCCACTCGCTTCACGATCTTGTACCCATCTCCAGTAGAACCAGTAGAGGGATAAGTCCGACCACCAGTCGTTAAGATAACGGCAGGAGCATGGAACTCTTCGAATTCCGTGCGTATACCGTAAATTTTATGTTCTTTGTGGATCAATTTCTCTACCCGAGTAGCGAATAGGATCGTCACATCTAGTTCTTTCAGACGATTGAGCAATGCTTCAATAATCGTTTTTGATTTATTTGTCACAGGAAACATCCGTCCATGATCCTCTTCTTTTAAATGTACGCCTTGTGATTCAAAGAAGTTCATGATATCGAAATTATTCCATTGCGCAAATGTACTATATAAAAACTTTCCATTTCCAGGAATATGTGCGATTAAATCATCAACAGGACGATTATTCGTGACGTTGCACCGACCACCACCTGTCATCAGTAGTTTTTTTCCTGCTTTTTTGTTTTTTTCGATCAAAAGTACGCGTGCGCCTTGTTCAGCTGCACTGATCGCTGCCATCATCCCGCTTGTTCCAGCGCCGACTACGATCACATCATACAGTTTTTCCATTCCCTCACCTCAAGGAAAGTGTAGCATATTTGAAGAAAGAAAACAGAAAAAAATGTTTTGAGCCAAAAGAGAAAATGAGCTAAAATGAGGGAAGATAAGCAAAGGAGCGTGGAACGATGACAAACGCAACAGAATATGTTCAAGCAATTCAAGAAAAGCTACATCAAAAGGATCAAGGACAAGAAGAATTTTTACAAGCAATCGATGAATTTATGCCCACAGTGATGTCTTTTTTGGACACTCATCCCGAATATATCAAAAAGAATATTTTAGAACTTTTAACAGAACCAGAAAGAATTATTCAATTTCGAGTCCCTTGGCAAGATGATAAAGGAAACTGGCGAGTAAATAGAGGCTACCGTATCCAATACAATTCAGCTATCGGCCCTTATAAAGGTGGATTACGCTTCCATCCCAGTGTCAACCTAAGTATCTTGAAATTTTTGGCTTTTGAACAGATTTTCAAGAATAGTTTAACCGGTCTGCCAATCGGCGGAGGAAAAGGTGGAAGTGACTTCGATCCTAAAGGGAAATCTGATAATGAGGTCATGCGTTTTTGTCAAAGTTTCATGTTGGAATTGTCAAAACATATCGGGCCATCAATTGATGTTCCTGCAGGAGATATCGGTGTAGGAGCTAGAGAGATCGGTTATTTGTTTGGCGAATATAAACGATTGAAAAAATATGATACTGGTGTGTTGACAGGTAAACCTCTGGATTTTTGGGGAAGTAAGATACGTACAGAAGCGACTGGATACGGATTGGTCTATTATGTCAAACATCTATTGAACGAAGAAAAAGATTCATTTGATCAAAAAACAGTTTTTGTTTCCGGAAGCGGGAATGTAGCCATTTATGCAATCGAAAAAGTGCAAGAACTAGGTGGAAAAGTGGTTACATGTTCAGATTCCAACGGGTATATCTATGATCCAGAAGGAATAGACGTGTCACTATTGAAAGAAATCAAAGAAATCAAGCGCCAACGTTTAACAGAATACGCGAACCAACGTCCTTCTGCTGTTTATCATGCTGGAGAATCTGTTTGGACATTGAAAGAAAAAGCGGATATCGCTTTGCCATGTGCTACTCAAAATGAAATAGACGAAAGCTTGGCTGAAATCTTAGTAGAAAATGGGATCAAAATCGTAGCAGAAGGCGCTAATATGCCATGTACAGTAAAAGCTGTTTCTGTTCTTCATGAAGCAGGCGTGTGGTATTGTCCAGGAAAAGCTGCTAATGCTGGAGGAGTGGCAGTATCTGCTTTAGAAATGAGTCAGAACGCCCAGCGATTGACTTGGGAAAGAGAGCAAGTGGATGAGCAGCTGGATCAAATCATGGAAACGATTTACCATACATGTCGCCAAACAGCCGCTGAGTATGGTGACGAAAAGAATCTGCTTCTTGGAGCAAATGTTGCTGGATTTGAAAAAGTTGCCAAAGCAATGGCAGCAGAAGGTTTAGTTTAAAAAATGAAACTTTCTTGGAAATATTGTCAGCATTTTGTTTATTTGCTTGAAAAATAATAAAAAAAAACGTAAAGTATTACCTGTAGAGTAAACCTATAAGGAGGAGAACAAATGGCACACATTCATTTTGACTATTCAAAAGTAGCACCGTTTGTCAATGAACATGAGTTAGGGTACATGCAAAGCCAAGTAACAGCAGCCCACAACGAATTACGGGAAGGAACTGGCGCAGGAAGCGACTTCCGCGGTTGGATAGATTTACCAACGAACTATGATAAAGAAGAATTTGCACGTATCAAAGAAGCAGCTAAAAAAATCCAATCTGATTCTGAAGTATTAGTTGTTATCGGTATCGGTGGTTCTTATTTAGGCGCTCGTGCAGCGATCGACTTCTTGAATCACACATTCTTCAATCTATTAGATAGCGACACACGCAAAGCACCACAAATCTTCTTTGCCGGAAATTCAATCAGTTCAACATATATCGCTGATTTGATCGAAGTAATCGGTGATCGTGACTTTTCAGTAAACGTTATTTCAAAATCTGGAACAACTACTGAACCAGCGATTGCTTTCCGTGTATTCAAAGAGCTTCTTGTTAAGAAATACGGACAAGAAGAAGCAAACAAACGTATCTACGCTACAACAGACAAAGCAAAAGGTGCAGTTAAGGTAGAAGCAGATGCAGAAGGTTGGGAAACTTTCGTGATTCCTGATGACATCGGCGGACGTTTCTCTGTATTGACGGCTGTTGGTTTGTTACCAATCGCTGTTAGTGGAGCAGATATCGACGCATTGATGCAAGGAGCTGCTGATGCAAGCAAAGCTTATTCAAGCGACAAACTAGAAGAAAACGAAGCTTACCAATACGCAGCAATGCGCAACATTCTTTACCGTAAAGGCAAAGTAACTGAGTTGTTGATCAACTATGAACCAGGAATGCAATACTTCTCAGAATGGTGGAAACAATTGTATGGCGAATCTGAAGGGAAAGACCAAAAAGGCATCTATCCTTCAAGCGCAAACTTCTCAACTGATTTGCACTCTTTAGGACAATTCATCCAAGAAGGACGCCGCAATATTTTTGAAACAGTTGTGAAAGTTGAAAAACCTCGTAAATCAATCACGATTCCTGAACAAGCAGAAGACTTAGACGGTCTAGGCTACTTGCAAGGAAAAGAAGTGGACTTCGTAAATACAAAAGCATTTGAAGGAACATTGCTTGCTCATACAGACGGTGACGTACCTAACTTGCTAGTCAAAATTCCAGAAATGGATGCTTACACATTGGGTTACACAATGTACTTCTTTGAAATTGCTGTAGGTATTTCAGGTTACTTGAATGGAATCAACCCATTCGACCAACCAGGTGTAGAAGCTTACAAGAAAAACATGTTCGCGCTTCTAGGCAAACCAGGCTTTGAAGATCTTGCCAAAGAATTGAACGAACGCCTTTAAAATAAGGGCTTTTCGCTAGATTTAAAAAATCAGTGATAGAAACATGTTCGCTTCTAAATAAAATTAGTGATAGTTTTAGTGATAGTGAACTTAAAAAAGCACTCAATTTGAGTGCTTTTTTATTTGCTCTTCTATATAGTTTTCTAGTTGATTCATTGATCTTTTTTTCACTTCGGGAGAAATATGGGCATAGACTTGTGTAGTAGAAACATCTTTATGACCTAAAAAATCTTTGATATCTTCTAAAGGTATTCCTGCTTGTCTCGTTCTAGCTGCAAAAGTATGTCTACCATCATGCACAGTTATGTGGGGGAGATTGGCACGTTTTTCAATTCTATGAGAAGCACCGTTAACGGTTCGATCTCTTATTGGAATACCTTTATTTTTACCGTAAGTATTTATAAAAATAAATGCTTCGTAGTCATCTGTTTCAGGTAAAAAACCAAATTCTTTTATTACTTGATTTCTTAAAGTCAATAAGGCTTTCTTTACTCGTTTTGTCATAGGTAATGATCGTGTACCAGATGGGGTTTTTGTGTCATCTGTAATAATCAAACCTTTGTTAGGTCCTTTTTCAGCAGCCCCAAGACGTTCACGATTAATATTAAGTGTATTCTGAGAAAAATCAATATCAGCCCATTGAAGCCCTAAAGCTTCTGATTTTCGCAATCCTTGATCAAATATAATAAGAAAAAAGGGATACCATATAAATGATTTTTCTTTTTTGGCAAATTCGAGAAATAGTTCAGATTGATCAAAAGTATAATATTTAACTTTCTTTTTATCAGATGGATTTCTTGGAAACTCAACAAAACTAGTAGGGTTATTCTTTATATATCCTAACTGAATAGCTTTTTTGAAAGCATTGCTAAGAGTGGCGTTAATACTTTTGGCTGTTGTTACTGAGAGACCTTCCTTAGTTCTCCCCAAACCCTTTTTAGTAAGTAACTGATTGATGAATCTTTGATGATCAGCTCTAGTATATTTATCTAGTTTATATTTTCCAATATATGGATTGATGTACATTTTAATATTTGCTCTGTGAACAATTCTTGTACCTTCTTTAACATTCATTTTATAGTTATTAATCCAATCGTCCATAAACTTTTCTATAGTCAAATTTTTAGGGTTTTTTTGTGTATATTCTTCCGAAGCTATTTCGCCTTCGACAATTTTTGCGAATCTTTCTGCTTCTTCATGGCTTTTAAACCCTTTTTTATGAATCTTTTTCTGTAGCTTAGTACCAGGATCAATTCCATTTGATATATAGACTTCATAACGATATTCTTTTGATTTTTTTAAATAGTACTTTTTAATGGAAGCCATTAAAATCAATCCTTTCGTATTTCATTCCTAATAATAAGAATATTTTAGGGGAGGTATGTTATTTGAACGAATATTTAGAAAAGCGTCGTATTAACAGAGTTTTTGTACGAACTTATGTTCTTTTTGTTTTAAAAAGAAAAGCCCGAAGGCTGATCTTAAACTATTACAATGCAACTAATTAGGGCCGAGCGTATTGATTCCCTCGTGGGGCACGACTATACCCAGCATTATCAGCATCTATTTGAGTCATATATTGATAATTATTTGGATTTGTAACACGAGAATAGTATTTTCCACTATCTGAACGAGCGAAAACCATACCATTTGCAGCGATAGACCACTGGCCATCAACAGTGTATGAATTATTTTGTTGTTCAGCTTGACGTTGAGCTTCAGCAGCTTGCTGTTCTTGAGCTTGACGCTGAGCTTCAGCAGCTTGTTGCTTTTGTCGTTCTGCTTCAGCTGCCTCATTAGATTTTATAGTTGAATCAACATTGACTAAGCGATTTAATAATTCTTGGTTTCCACCAGGTATAGATTGGATAGCTGATAATGCTGCATTGTAGTTATCTCTAGTTGGATTAGCTTCTGCTTGTTCTAGAATGGTTTTAGCTGTTGAAGTTTTTTGATTAATTTCTTCTTGGCGTTTTTTCTCAGCTTCTTTAGCTTTTTGTTCTTCTTGGCGTTTTTTCTCAGCCTCTTTAGCTTTCTGTTCTTCTTGGCGCTTTTTCTCAGCTTCTTTAGCTTTTTGTTCTTCGGCCTTTTTCTTTTTAGCTAATTCTTTAGCCTTTTTTTCATCTTTTTCTCGGCTTTCAGAAGAGACAGATACACTAGAAGATGAAGATTTAGCGTCTTTGTGTACATCTGCTTGTCCAGTTGTTGGTGGAGCAAGAGCCCCTCCGATTACCATAACTATAAAAGCTACTAGAATTCCAATACTAATCTTTTTCTTTGAACGTTTCTTCTTGGAGAAAAAAGAATATACTAAAAAACATACTCCAAATAGAAAACCAAAGAACCCAACTAAAATTAAAAACGTACTCATTTATTCCTCCTTGTTGAATATATCACTGGGTAAATCAAGTATTTACTCCCACTTGAAGGCAGGTAGTGATAGTCGCCCTTAATAAAGCCTTAACAAAAAGAAAGCCCGAAGGCCAACCTTTTTAATTAGTAGGGATAGTTTTTTCAAAACTTCCATTATCCATAAAATCTTTCATGATAATAGGAGAACCTGGATAAATAATTTCTACACCAACAACCGCATCAACAGTAGCATCAGGCTTAACATCTGTATCGCCCATCTTTACAAGATCTGGTTTGTAGTCTTGAGGGAACAAGCCATTTGCTCCATTCAATAGTTCTTCGGTTTTATCTGTTTCCTGTATAGGTTTGATTGATGTAGCGAATGCCATCCAAGGACTTTGAGCTTTGTCAGATTTATTAGTATATTGAATTTCAATAGCTAATATTTTTTTATTTGGATCATATTGGCTAGATAATTCTTCAGTGTTTTTTATTACAATCTTTGATGAATCGTCTTCAAAAGTTGTATCACTTGTAGATTTTTCTTCAGTACTTGAATCCATAGAGTTGCTGCTCTCTAAAGTAACCATTGTAGAAGTATTAGTAGTCGTTTTTTTAGGCACATCAGAGTTTGAATCGTTGTTACCACAAGCACCTAATGTGATGCTCAAAAACAAAATCAATCCTATCCCAACTATTTTTTTCATATTTTCCTCCAAAAAAATAAAATAATTTACTCCCACTTTGAGGCAGGAAGTAGTAGCCGCCAATTAGATTAAAAATCTATACGCGCTTTCAGGAAGTCCGTATAAATTTGTTAATTTCTCAATTTAGAGATGATTTCTATAAATCCAATAATTCCTTTTTCTTTATATTAAATTCTTCTTGGTTAATTATTCCGTCGTCTAAAAGTTCTTTATATTTTCTTAACTCATCAGCAGGAGAAAATACTTGATTTTCTGCTATAATATTTATTTGTATTTTTAGAGGTTTCTTTTAACAATATGTCTAAAGTTGATAATATTTTATCAGCTTGTACAATAGCATTTTTATATAACATTGAGCTACGTTTTGTTTTCTTACTGATCAGTGGCAAATATATAACTGGTTTATCCAGATCATTCATATTAATTTTTATATTAAGATGCTCTATAATAGTATTATCTTTCTTTTTACCAGTAACTGCTCCAACGATGGCTCCTACACCACCAAAAGCTAGGGCACCTATAGCAGCTCTTTCTAATCCTCCTGAAGAAATAGAAGTTCCATTTTCGACTAATTCGTAACTGTTTATTTTATCTAAATCATAAATAGAACTAGAATTAAAGAGCCCCTTGATTTTAAATTGTCGTTTTTCTGTATCTATAAAAATACTTTTCTCAATTGTTCTATTAGGAGTAAAATCTTTTAATTTTCTTAAGTTTTCTTCTTGTTGTCTTTTTTTTAGTAATTTCTTTTCTTCATTTTCTTCTTGAATTAATAATTTTTTTTTTATTTTTTCTTCTTTCTTTTGGCTATTGCCAAACAAGCCCATGCTTCTCACTCCATTATTTATATTTATAATATTTAGAAATTCATAATACTTTACAGCAATCAATCAAACCACTCGAAAACGCCTACAGTTCCATTAGCCTTGAATAAGATTTTATAGTTCTTATAAGCTAGACCGTCTGGATAAATCTTAGAATATGTTCTAACTGCATTTTTTAACGCCTCTGTTGTTATGCCTAGAAATTCTGCTGATTCCCACATAAATGTGAATCTTTCATTATAACAATCTATAAAATCTTGTGGAGTAACCAGCAGTGTAAAGCCAATATCTCTAGCTTTTTGTTCTTGTTTTCTTTTTTCATTAGTGTCCTGATCGACAATATCCCCAACGCTAGATAAGTGGTGACCGATTTCTTCAGTTATAGTGCTTGCCATTTCTTGAATTGATTGTTCTGGATTTAAATAAATGACATTATCGATATACAATCCTTTTTGTTTCTCTGGCATATACTTTTCAAATTTATATTCTAAATTGGGAAACTTAGACATGAATTTTTCGACCTTATCCACTCAACAACACCTACTTACTGTGATCTCTATTTTTAATGTAATCAATGAAATTTAATATTTCCTTCATTTCATCATCTGAAACATCGTCATCAATGTGAGCAGCAACAGTTTGTTGTTTTTTAGTATAAGTCGAATCATTCTTTTGGTTTCTTCCATGAAGATAATCTAAAGTTACTCCAAAATAGTCTGCAATTTTGTTTTGGATTTCTACATCAGGAGTTCTTCTGCCTTGTTCGTAAGATGAGTACGTAGTTCTAGCAACACCTAATAATTTTGCCATATCATTTTGGGTTAAATTTCTTTGTTTTCTTAATTCTGTTAAACGATTACCAAACATTTTTTACACCTCCTAATGATTCGTTTCGTATTAATCATACTATGCATATTGCGTATAATAAATATAAACAAAAAAATGTGTCAAAAAGAGTATTTTATCGTTGACACGTGTCAAAATGCGTAGTACTATAAAAGTACGCAATTCGACACGTTGAAAGGAGGGTGGTTTTTAATGAATAACTGGCTAGTTAAAATGCGGACATCAAAAAAAATGACGCAAGATGAAGTAGCTCGATTAGCTGATATACCAAGAACAACGTATTCATCTATAGAGCAAGGAAGACGTAGACCATCTGTCGAGAATGCTATGCGTATAGCATCCGCATTAGAATTCGACTGGACTATTTTTTTTGAGAAAGAAAGACGCGAATTGACACGTAAGGGGGTTACCAAATGACACGACAAGAAAAAATAAACATTGTACTTGATGCTAGACCACGATTGATTCACATCATCAAATGCGCTAACGATGATCAACTTGATCGCTTAGTTGCAGAAGTTCAAAAAGAACTTCAACGAGAATTAGATGAAGCGGCTTTTGTTTGATTTATAAATCAATAATATAGGGAATTTGTTCATATTACTATGTGGGTAAATAAGAAAAAGGAGTGGGGAAAATGCTAAAACAATCAGTGGTGATTAGAGAGCCGTTAGTTGAAGCGATTAATAAGAGTGGTGAAACCAAGAAGGAAATAGCAAGGCAAATCAATGTATCACAACAATCACTAAGCGATTGGTCAACGCCACATAATACAAAGCCAGTCACACTTGAAAATGCCCAAGCTTTAACTGATCACTTTCGAGATTCTGATTTTACTCTTCAAGTGATTCATGAGTTTTTCGGTCTATTCAAATCAATTGATGGTGATGTTTATAGAAGAGATCCATCTTCATTAGATAAGTTGCAAATGATTGAATCTGACGAACGTAAGCAGAAGAAACAAGAAGTTGAGAAAATTCTTCTTAAACAAGTCAATTATTTAACCGCTGACGATCGTCAACAAATAATCTCATACGCCTATGAGTTTTTAGACGAGATTATGGTTGAAGTAACTCTTATCAGTGCATTATGCGAAATGCTTGGTATCGACATCCGTAAGCTCAGTGAGCAGCGATTATCGTACTGGGTAAATCAAGGATATATGAAAGGAGAGTTAAAATGAAAGTTTCACAAATGGAAAAAGTGGTTCCTTTAGCTCCAAAAAAGAAGCCA